>PWTO01000198.1 GCA_003562815.1 Chromatiaceae bacterium
CAGTTCGGCCCGAAGACCTATGGGGTTGGGGCGGCGAGCTGGCGTTTCTTCAATCGCCCGGTCTCCACGCTCGGCACGCCCGAGGCGGTCTTGCTTGCCGCCGTGCTGCCGAATCCGACGCTCTATCAGGTCACATCACCCTCGCCCCATGTGCGCCGTCGGGCGGCCTGGATCGAGCGCCAGATGCGCAATCTCGGCGGCCCGGCTTATCTGGATCGGCTGTAGTCTTTTCTCGAGAACGGCCCGCCGTCCGCTCGGGCAGGGTCCAAGGCCGGATCAGTCCAACGGCTGGTTGCACTGGAGCCACTGGCGTGCCACTGCGGCATCGCGCGCGATCTGTGCCTTGAGCGCCTCGAATGAGTCGAAGCGCTGCTCGTCGCGCAGTCGTAACAGGAATTCGACCTGCAGATGCGCCCCGTACAGATCGCCCTCGAAATCGAACAGGTGGACCTCGAGCCGCTCATTGGTGCCGGCGACCGTGGGCCGGCGCCCGATATTCGCCACGCCGGGCCAAGGCGCATCGCTCACCCCATGCACCCGCACCGCGTAGACCCCGCGCAGCGGGCTCACGCGCCGATGCAGATTGATGTTGGCGGTCGGAAAGCCGATGGTGCGTCCACGCTGGTCGCCATGTCCGACGCGACCGCAGATCCGATAGCCTCGACCGAGCAGATGCCGGGCTCGCTCGAAATCGCCCGCCGCCAGTAGCTGGCGGATACGGGTACTGCTGATGCGCTCATCCTGGTGCTTGATGGTGCGCAGATTGGCGACCTCAAAGCCCTGCTCGGGCGGCAGTTCGGCGCCGATGCGTTCGAGCAACGCATAGTCGCCCGAGCGGTTGTGGCCGAAGCGAAAATCGTCGCCGACCAGCAGGAAGCGCACTCCGAGTCCATCGACGAGCACGCGCCGGATGAAGTCGCGCGCATCCATCGCGGCCAGCCGGGGGCCGAACTCGAGCAGCAAGATGCGTTCGATCCCATCGGTGGCGATCGCGGCCACCTTCTCGCGCAGTCGGGTCAATCGGGCTGGCGCGAGCGCCGGGGCGAAAGACTCCATCGGCTGCGGCTCGAAGGTGATCACGGTGGCCGGTAGCCCGAGCGCCTTGCCCTGCGCGAGCAAGCGCTCGAATACCGCGCGATGGCCAAGGTGCACGCCATCGAAGTTGCCGATGGTCGCCACGCAGCCACGATCCTGGTCGCGCAGATTATGAAGGCCTCGAATCAGCCGCATGCCCATCCGTCCATCGGTTCAGTGAGCGAGAGGCGTTGATTATAGGGGGCGTCGTTATGCACTGTGCAGCGGGAAGCGATCAGGCCGCTGGATTCATCCGCAGCAGATGCCGTGGTCGGAGGCCGAGGGCCAACGCGAGCAGCAGATAGCAGAGCCCGCCGCTCAGGATCAGCCCGAGCAGGCGCAGCGCACGCTCACCGAAGCCCCAGACGGTCCAAAACGGCGTCGGGCCGCTCAGGAACCAGAGCGCAAGTCCCATCGCGAGGCTGGCGAGCAGGCCCTTGGCAAGCAGTAGCCACCAGCCCGGCAGGGGCCGATAGATGCCCTGCTTGAGCAGGCCGATCAACAGGAGCAGCGCGTTGACGCTGGCGGCGACGATGGTCGCCAGCGCGAGACCGGCGTGGCCGAGCGGGAACATCAGGAGCAGATTGAAGCCGATGTTGGTCAGCATCGCGATCACGGCGATCTTCACCGGCGTCTTCACGTCCTGACGGCTGTAGAAGCCCGGCGCGAGCACCTTGACGCCGAGAAAGGCCATCAGCCCGAGCGAATAGGCCATCAGACTGCGCTCGGCCATGAGCACATCGTAGGCGGTGAATTCACCGGAATAGAACAGAGTGGCGATCATCGGGCCGGACAAGACGAACAGCCCCACCGCTGCCGGCAACCCGAGCAGCAGCACCCAGCGCAAGGCCCAGTCCAACGTCTGCGAAAAGGCCTCCGGCGAGGCCGCCGCGTGCTGGCGCGAGAGCTTGGGCAGGATCACGGTGCCGAGCGCAACCCCGAGGATGCCGAGCGGAAACTCCATCAGCCGGTCGGAATAGTAGAGCCAGGAGATGCTGCCGGTGGTCAGGAAGGAGGCGAGCAGGGTGTCGATGAGCAGGCTGATCTGGGTGACCGAGACGCCGAAAAGCGCCGGGATCATCAGCCGCACGATTCGTCGTACGCCCTCGTTGCGCGGGCTGAACCGCAGCCTGGGCAACAGCCGTAGCTGATGCAGGAAGGGCAATTGGAACAGTAGCTGGACGATGCCGGCGAGGAGCACGCCCCAGGCCAGCGCCATGATTGGCCGTTCCATCTGCGGCGCCAGCCAGAGCGCGCAGCCGATCAGCGAGAGATTGAGCAGCACCGGCGTGAAGGCGGGCACGCCGAAGCGATCGTAGGTATTGAGGATGCCGCCGGCGAGCGCGGTCAGCGAGATGAACAGCAGGTACGGGAAGGTCAGCCGCAGCATGTCCGTGGCCAGCAACTGCTTGTCCGGGTCATCGGCAAAGCCGGGCGCGAAGATCAGCACCAGAATCGGCGCGCCGAGCACCCCGAGCGCGGTGATCACGAACAGGATCGCCCCGAGGGTGCCGGCGACATCGTCGACGAAGCGTTTTAGCGCAGGGAAGCCGCGTTGCGTCTTGTACTCATTGAGCACCGGCACGAAGGCCATCGAAAACGCGCCCTCGGCGAACAGCCGGCGCATGAAATTCGGGATCTTGAAGGCGACGAAGAAGGCATCGGTGCCGGCATCGGCGCCGAACAGGCGCGCGACGATGAGATCCCGCACGAAGCCCAGGATGCGCGAGAGCAGGGTATTGCTGCCGATCTTCGCGAGGGATGCGGCCAGCGATGCCATGGGCGTTGCCTCTGACGGTGCGCGGACGCGCGATGAGTGAGCCAAAGAGGCGCGATTATAGGGGATCGCTCGAGCGATGCGTCTTGCCAACGCTCGGTATTGACAACGGAGCCTGTTGCGAGAGATCATAGCCGGCTAGGCGTTTGAGCGCCACCGAACATTTGATCCGCCAAGCTTAGGAGATCACTCTTGGCCAACACCGCACAAGCACGCAAGCGCGCCCGTCAGGCGGAAAACCATCGCCAACGCAATGCCGCGCAGCGCAGTACCTTGCGTACTGCGATGAAGAAGGTTTTGAAGGCGGCAGCCGCTGGCGATCACGCCACCGCTGCTGACGCTTACCAGAAGGCCGTTCCTGTAATCGACCGCGCCGCCGGCAAGGGGCTGATCCATGCCCACAAGGCCGCGCGTCACAAGTCCCGGCTGAATGCCCGCGTCAAAGCGCTGGCTTCCTAATTCCTGGCCTGATCCAACGCGGTAACCTGTTCGCTGACCAGCCAGCACCAGCGACCGGTGAGGTCTTCGAAGAGCTGCTTCGTTGTCGAAACCTGCGCATCGAGCGCATCGTCAGCAGCGGCGAGCCTGAGCCAGTCCTCTACGATCAGGCCCAGGACGAATGGGTTCTGCTGCTGAGCGGTGAAGCGCGACTTGAGATCGCAGGTGAGACGCTCGCGCTGACCGGCGGCGATTACCTCTTCATCCCGGCTCACACTCCGCATCGCGTGTTGCAGACCTCAGCCGAGCCGACCTCGGCCGAGCCAGCCTGCACCTGGCTGGCGATCCACATCGAGGCCTGACGTGCCCCATCTCTTCGTCGCCGTGACCGCCCATGGCTACGGCCATCTCGCACAGGTCGCGCCGGTCGTCACCGAGCTGAAGCGCCGTCTCCCTGATCTCGAGATCAGTCTGCAGGGCCACATGGCCCCGGCCTTCGCCAAAGCCAGGCTGCCGGCGGGCTATCGCCACATCCCCTTGGCGGCCGACGTGCCGCTGCCGATGGACGGCCCGCTGACGACGCGCTGGGCCGAGGGGCTTGCCGACTATGTGGCGTTCGACCTGGACTACCCAACGCATCAGGCACGACAGCGTCGGCTGTTCGAGCAGACGCGCCCCGATCTCGTGCTCGCCGATATCCCCTGGCTGCCGCTGGATGTCGCCCGATCGATGGGCATTTCCTGCGCCGGACTCTGCTCGCTGAGCTGGTACGACATCCTTGTCGAAAGCCCGGTTGGCGATCAGCTGCCGGCGGCATTGGCGCAGCGAATGCAGCGTGCCTATAGCGGGGCTGACCTCTTCTTGCGGCCCGCGCCCTCGATGCCGATGAGCTGGCTGCGGAATGGGTGCGACATCGGGCCGATCGCGCAGCCGCACTCGCGCGATCCGCAGCGGTTACGTGAGCGGGTCGGGCGACCCGTCGTTAATGAGCGGCTGGTGCTGATGCAGTTCGGTGGTACCGGCTGCTTGCAGCTCGGCGGCGCTCCGCGACTGATGGATGGCGTGCACCTGCTGAGCCCAGATGCCGACGCTGGGCGTGGACGCGATGACCTGACCCTGATCGATGCCGAAGGCGGCACTGTCCTCGAGGTGCTCGCGAGCTGCGATGCACTGATTACCAAGCCCGGTTACGGCACCTTCGCCGAGGCCGCCTGCAACGGCATCCCGGTGCTGTCGGTCGAGCGCAAGGACTGGCCCGAGAGCCGTTGGCTGGTCGACTGGCTGGCCGCTCAGGTGCCGATGCGCGAGATCAGCGCGAGCGACTTCGCTGCCGGCCAGATTCGCGAGCCGCTGGCTGAGCTGCTCGCCGAGGGCATCGCCGAGCCCGTTGCGCCGACCGGGGTCGCTGAAGCTGCCGATCTACTCATCGACCTTCTCAAGTAGAGAGGAGTCTGCGGGAACCCAACAACCATGAAATCCAGGCGGGATGGCGTGAGGTAGCTCGATCGTCGCTTGGATCGCCAGATCCGCCGCGCGGAGTACCAGCAGATCGGAGCGCCGCTCGGCGCCGCGATAGACCAGGCTCAGTAGCCAATCCTCCTGATCCGGGTGCGTCGCGGTTGGGATTGGCTCCCCTGGTAGGTCTGCGCCGAGATCCTGCTGGATCAGCTTGCCGGTTTGCGTATCGAAGCGCTGCACTGCGCTGAAGAACGGGAGCCGGCGACCGACTGGCGTGCCGATGCCATAGATCTGCCGCCGCTCGGCGCCGAGTCGGCCCGGGTTGACGGATGGCAGCTCGAATCCGACCTCTTCAGTGCAGGGACTGAGCAAGCAACGATTGGCTGCGGGATCGATCTGAAGACGTTCTAGTCGCGGCAGCCCATCGCTCTGCTCGACCTCACGAAAAAAGCCTTCGACATCCCCCAGGGCCGGAAAGCTCGGATAACGGATCACCCGCAGATCGAGACCGCCGTCGTCGCGATCGTTGGCTGTGGCGATGTGGAAGATGAAGCCCGGCACCGCATCGATCAGCTGCGTGGGTCCGCCCATACGCGGGATCAACAGCGCCTGCATCGACCGATCCGTCTTCAGCTTCAATGACGCCGCCGGGCTCTTGAGCCCAAGCAAGGCGCGCGGGATGTCGAAGTCGGCAAACGGCAGTAACACACAGATCCAGCGCGCGGTGACGGCGATATCGTGCACGAAGCTGAAGCGATCGAGCTGATGGACCTCGGGGGTCGCCATCACCCCTTGGGCATCGACCCGATACAACAGCAGCCGGCTCGGATGCCCGAGCACCAGCCCGAAGTTGATCAACTCACCGGTCTCCGCATCGAGCTGCGGATGCGCCGAGAACGGCAGCAGCGGCGAACTCCAGCGTGAGAGCGGATCGAACCGATTGCGGAGCTGGCCGGCAAAATCCTCTTCGCCCTGAGTGGTCAGCGTCACCGGGTCCAGGCGATGCGGCGCGCCACCTTCCCATAGCGCCAGCAGCCGCTGGCCATGCCAGATCATGTTGGTATTGGCGGCGTTCTTGAAGCGCAGCCGGAGACCGTTCGACCAGAGTCCGCCGGGCTTCTGCGTGCCGAAGCCACGCCAGAGCATGTGTCCGGCGGCCTCCTCTGCGCAAAAAGCCTGAGTGCGAACGAAGCGATTGGTGTAGCGCACGCGCCCATGCGCGAAGTCGAAGCGACAAACATGGCCATCACCGTCGAAGGCATGGCCATAGGGCACACCGCCGCGCTCGAAGCGTCCCGGCCCGTTGCGATAGAGCACACCATTCAACGCAGGGGGTAGCGTCCCCGAGACGCTCAGCTCAAGATCGGTATACTCGCGCTCCACCGGCGTCATGGCCTGCGCCAGTCTCTTCAGCATCTCTGCGCGATGGATGGTCATGAGGGTCTCGAGTTCCAGCGGCTGTCACAGGTGGCGCTCTGGGGCTGTGTGTTGGTCGTCGCCTCCTGGGATGAAGCGCTTCTATCCAGCCTCCATCCCCTCAACCCGCTGGAAGCCCCGCGGCACCAAGGCACCCCGGCGCCCACGCTCGGCCTGATAACGTGCGATATCAGCCGGCTTCAGCGTTAGCTGGCGCTTGCCGCTGAGGATGCTCAGGCCAACCCCAGGCGGCAAGGTGCAGAGCGCGGCGACCACCTCCTCGCGCGCCTTCACGCGGGCGCTTGGGATGCCGATCAGCTTATTGCCCTTGCCGCGCGTCAGCTCGGGCAGCTCTGCGGCTGGAAAGACCAACAGATGGCCGGCGGTCGTCGCGATCGCGACCAGCGCGTCCGGCGCGTTCACCAACGCCACCGGCGGCAGTACCCGAGCGCCCTCGGGCAACGTCAACACCGCCTTGCCTCCACGCGGCTTGGCGATCAAGGCATCCAGGGTGCAGATAAAGCCATAGCCTGCATCCGAGGCCAGCAATAAGCGCTGGGCCGGATCCCCTCCCAGCAGCGCGACGAAGCTCGCCCCCTTCGGCGGATCGAGCCGCCCGGTCAAGGGCTCTCCCTGACCCCGCGCCGAGGGCAGCGAATGCGCTGGCAGCGAATAGCCGCGCCCGGTGCTATCTAGGAAGACCGCCGGCTGGTTGCTGCGCAGTCGAGCCGCCGCCAAGAATCGGTCCCCAGCCTTATAGGAGAGACTGGCGCCGTCGATCTCGTGGCCCTTGCCCTGACGCACCCAGCCCTTCGCCGAGAGCACCACGGTCACCGGCTCGCTCGGTGCCAGTTCGGCCTCGTTCAACGCTGCGGCCAGCGGCCGCTCGGTCAGCGGTGAGCGGCGCTCATCGCCGTACTGCTTGGCGTCTTGCTTGATCTCGTCGATGATCAGATCGCGTAGCTTGGTCTCGTCACCGAGGGTCGCTTGAATGCCATCGCGCTCCTTCGCCAGCGCGTCCTGCTCGGCGCGGATCTTCATCTCCTCGAGCCGCGCGAGCTGGCGCAGCCGGGTATTGAGCACATACTCGGCTTGGACCTCGGTGAGTTCAAAGCGCGCCATCAACACCGGCTTGGGCTCGTCCTCGGTGCGGATGATGTGGATCACTTCGTCGATGTTGAGGAAAGCGATCAGCAGCCCGTCGAGCAGATGCAGCCGCTCGAGCACCTTGTCGAGCCGATGTTGCAGCCGACGCCGCACCGTGGTGCGCCGATAGCTCAGCCATTCGCTCAGGATCTCGCGCAGGTTCATCACCCGTGGTCGGCCGTTGAGCGCGATCAGATTCATGTTGACCCGATAGCCGCGCTCGAGATCGGTGGTCGCGAACAGGTGCGACATCAGCCGCTCGACATCGATGCGGTTCGAGCGCGGCACCAGCACCAGGCGCGTCGGGCACTCGTGGTCCGACTCGTCGCGCAGGTCTTCGAGCATGGGTAACTTCTTCGCCTGCATCTGCGCGGCGATCTGCTCCATCACCCGGCTGCCGGAGACCTGATAGGGCAGGGCGGTGATGATGATGTCGCCCTGCTCCAGCTCGTAGCGGGCGCGCTGCTTCACCGAGCCATGCCCGGTCTCGTACATCCGCCGCAGCTCGGCCGCAGGCGTGATGATCTCGGCGGCGGTCGGGAAGTCGGGGCCGGGGATGTACCGCATCAAGGCATCCAGCTCGGCATTCGGATGCTTGAGCAGGTGGATGCAGGCACGGGCGACCTCGCGCAAATTGTGCGATGGGATGTCGGTGGCCATGCCAACCGCAATGCCGCTTGTGCCGTTTAACAGCAGATTCGGCAGCCGGGCTGGCAGGGTCTTCGGTTCTTCCAGGGTGCCGTCGAAGTTCGGCTGCCAGTCGACGGTGCCCTGCGCGACCTCGGCGAGCAGCACATCGGCATAGGGCGTGAGGCGCGACTCGGTGTAGCGCATCGCCGCGAACGACTTGGGATCATCCGGCGAGCCCCAGTTGCCCTGGCCATCGATCAGCGGATAGCGATAGCTGAACGATTGCGCCATCAGCACCATCGCCTCGTAGCAGGCGCTGTCGCCGTGCGGATGGAACTTGCCGAGCACATCGCCGACGGTACGCGCCGATTTCTTGAACTTGGCCGTCGCCGTCAGCCCGAGATCGGACATCGCATAGAGGATGCGCCGCTGCACCGGCTTGAGCCCGTCGCCGATGTGCGGCAGGGCCCGATCCAGGATCACGTACATCGAGTAATCCAGGTAGGCCTTCTCGCTGAACAGGTGCAGCGGCAGGCGCTCGAGGCCTTCGGGGCTGTAGAGTGGGTTATCGCTCATGCAATGACCGCATCGGGCGGCAGCCGACAGCGGCTGTCGGCGCTTTGATGGCAACCTGGGGCGGCAACTGTGGTAGCAACGGGGTGGCGGAGGCTCATCAGTGCGCGATCGGTGCCACGCCATGGCCGAGCGAGGCGCTGACGATCATCGCCATGACCGTCAATACCACCCAGGTCATGGCGCCGGCGATTAGGTCATCGGCAATGATGCCAATGCCGCCACGGAAGCGATTCTCGGCCCAGCTCACCGGCCAGGGCTTGTAGATGTCGAACAGGCGGAACAGCAGGAAGCCCATGATGATCCAGGCCAGGCTGATCACGGGGGCCGCCGCCATCGCGACCAGGAAACCAACCACCTCGTCCCAAACGATGGCCGAGGGATCATCCTCGCCGAGTTCGCTGGCGACCTTGTCGCAGGCCCAGACGCCGACACCGATCATGGCCGCGACAGCGAGCAGGTAGACCAGGCCCGGCAGGTTGGCGAGCAGCAGATAGATCGGGATCGCGACCAGCGTGCCCATGGTGCCCGGCGCCTTTGGCGAGAGACCGGCGCCGAAGCCATAGGCGATCAGGTGCTCGGGGCGATTGGGCTGAAAGGTCGGGCTTAGGGTCGCGTCGGAGGTCGGGGGCGTGCTCATGGGATCTCTCCTCAAAGTAGACATCAGGGGGCAAAGTGATCGTAGCCGAGGTGGTCAGTGTGCCATTGATGGCCGTCGGCGGTCATCCAGCGCAGCCCTGGCTGTGCTTCGATCTCGCCGATCCGGGTCAGCGGACAGCCGGCGGCGGCCGCGAGCACCTTCAGCTCGCCGATGTGCGTGGGCGGCAGGGTGAAGCAGAGTTCGTAGTCATCGCCGGCGGTGAGCGGCAGCGTCCAGTCGTGCTCGGCAGCGACCTCGCCGGCGACCTGATCGGCGAGCGGCAGCCGGTCGAGTTCGATGCGCGCACCGCAGGCCGAGGCGTTGAGGATGTGGCCCAGGTCCGAGGCCAGCCCGTCCGAGAGGTCGATGGCGGCGCTGGCGACGCCACGCAGCACCTCGCCGAGGGCCACCCGTGGCGTCGGGCGCTCGAGGCGCTGGCGCAGGTAGTCGCCGAGCGGCTCGCCGCGCTGCAGATGGCGTAGCGCGAGCCCGGCGTCGCCGAGCGCGCCGCTGACGCAGACCAGATCGCCGGGCCGCGCACCGGCACGGCGCAGCGCGTGACCTTGGGGCACCAGTCCATGCGCCTGGACCGAAATCGTCAGCGGTCCGCGCGTGAGATCGCCGCCGACCAAGCGCACATCTTCCTGGCGGGCCAGCTCGGCGAAGCCGCGCGCGAAGGCGGCCAGCCAGGCCTCGTCGGGCGTCGGCAGGGTCAATGCTAGCGTGGCCCAGGCCGGCTCGGCGCCGACCGCCGCCAGATCGCTGAGACCAACCGCCAGCGACTTGTGACCCAGCCCCTCGGGATCGGCCTCGGGCAGGAAATGCACGCCGGCGACGAGCGTATCGATGCTCAAGGCCAGCTCGCGGTCGGCCGGCACCCGCAGCAGGGCGCAGTCGTCGCCGACATCGAGCAGGACATCGTCGCGCGCCGCGCCGAGGCCGGCGAGGTGGCGCTGGATGAGGTCGAATTCGGACATCGCGAGGATCCTGTTTTTTTGCTCTCGTGAAAATACGCCGTGCGCGGCTGGGCTCTCAAACGGGCTTTCAAATGGGCTCACAGCCGGGCTGGCTCGGGGCTGGCTCCGGCTAGGACGAGCCCTTGGCCTTGCGGGCCAGCTCATCGGTGCGTGCCGAGCGCGCGACCCGATCCAGGACCGCGTTCACATAGCGATGACCCTGCTCGGCACCAAAGGCCTTGGCCAGCTCCACCGCCTCGTTGATGACGACTCGCACCGGTAATTCCAGGCTGAACAGCAGCTCGTAGGTACCGATGCGCAGGATGCTGCGCTCGACCGGGTCCAGGCTCTGCAGCGAGCGATCGAGGTTGCCGCGCAAGGCGTCGTCGATCTGGTCGGCCTTTTCTGGCACCCCACGCAGCAGGCTACTGAAGAGCTGATGATCATAGGGGCGGGCGCAGCTTGAGCGGGCCGTTTTGCTCGGTTGCTGACCTGAGCCTGCACCGGCCGTCGCTAGCCCCGGCACGGAATTCGGGGAGGAGGATGCGCCCTCGGCGTTGTCCTCGGACATGCCCTCGGCGAGCGCCTCCATCCAGGCTGGATCATCGAAGAAGTGCCCGGCGATCTCGGTCGGCGATTGACCGCTGACCTGCCATTGGTACAGTGCGAGCACGGCATAGCGGCGCGCCTCGCTGCGGCGTCCGGCCATCTCAGGACAACCCGCGCAGCAGATCGACCATCTCGATCGCCGAGAGCGCCGCCTCGGCGCCCTTGTTGCCGGCCTTGGTGCCGGCGCGCTCAATGGCCTGCTCGATGGTATCCACGGTGAGCACGCCGAAGGTCACCGGCAGCCCATGCTTGAGGCTGACCTGGGCCATGCCCTTGACGCATTCGCTGGCAACGTACTCGAAGTGCGGCGTGCCGCCGCGGATCACCGCGCCAAGGGCGATAATGGCGTCGTAGCCGCCCTTAGCCGCAAGGCGCTCGATGACCACCGGCATCTCGAAGGCGCCCGGCACGCGCACGATGCTCAAGTCCGCGTCCTCGGCGCCGTGGCGTTTGAGGGCATCGAGCGCGCCTTTCTCAAGGCTCTCGACGATGAAGCTGTTCCAGCGCGAGACCACCAGGCAGTAACGCGCGTTGTCGGCGCGCAGCGCGCCTTCGTAGGTCTTGATCATCTGTTGGTTCTCTCAAACGCTAGCCACCGAGGTACTCGACGACCTCGAGGTCGAATCCGGAGATGCCGTGCATGGCCTTGGGCGCGCTCATCACGCGCATCCGGTGCACGCCGACATCGGCGAGGATCTGCGCGCCGATCCCGTAGGTGCGCAGTTCGTTGCGGGCGCTGTGCGGGCCAGGCATGTTCGTTTGCCGAGCCGCTTCCGGGGCCTTTTCTTGGGCTGCCTCCGGAGCTGTTCCCTGAACTGTTTCCTGAATGGGGTCGCAGTTGGGTGGCTCGCTGATCGCGGCCAGTTTGGCCAGCACATCGTCGCCTTGATCGCGATTGCGCAGCACCACGATCACGCCCTCCCCGGCCCCGGCGATCTGGCGCATCACATCATCGAGCGGCCAGCCACAGGCCGGGTGCTGGGCGCCGAACAGGTCGCAGAGGGTGTTTTGCAGATGCACCCGCACCAAGGTCGGCCGCTCGGCATCGATTTCACCCATGACCAGCGCCAGGTGAATGTCGTTCTCGATGGTATCGCGATAGGCGGTGACCTCGAAGGTGCCGAACGCGGTCGGCAGGCGACCTTGCGACTCGCGGATCACGGCTTTCTCATTGGCCACCCGATAGTGGATCAGGTCGGCGATGGTGCCGATCTTCAGACCATGGGCCTCGGCGAAGCGCTCGAGATCCGGGCGCCGCGCCATGGTGCCGTCCTCGTTCAGGATCTCGACGATCGCCGCAGCCGGCTCGAAACCGGCGAGCCGGGCCAGGTCGCAGCCGGCCTCGGTGTGGCCTGCGCGCACCAGCACCCCGCCCGGCTGCGCCATCAGCGGGAACACATGGCCGGGCTGGACCAGATCGCTCGGCTTGGCCTCGGCGGCGACCGCAGCGGCGATGGTGCGCGCGCGGTCGGCCGCCGAGATGCCGGTGGTCACGCCGCGCGCGGCCTCGACCGAGACCGTGAACGCGGTCGAATGCGGGGCGTTGTTGGCATTGACCATCAGCGGTAGGCGCAGGCGCTCACAGCGCTCCTTGGTCAGGGTCAGGCAGATCAGTCCACGGCCATACTTGGCCATGAAGTTGATCGCCTCCGGCGTGACGCTGTCGGCGGCGAGCAGCAGATCGCCCTCGTTCTCGCGATCCTCGTCGTCCATGATCACCACCATGCGCCCGGCGCGGAGTTCGTCGATGATCTCGTCGGTGGAATTGAGGGCCATAGCAGGGGACAACGTCGGGGTGGGCGAGGCGGAATCAAGCCGACAAGCATAACGCAGCAGTGACACACCGTCACTCAGTGGCGACGCAATCGCGGCCACCGCCGATGATAGACTGCCATCATCATTCTGCTTTTGGAGAGGTTCTCGAACATGGCCGAGCACAACCCGCTGACCCCGCCGTCACGCTTCAGCCCGCACACCCATGAGCGCGGCTTGGACAAGGTCGCGCGCATCCCAGTCAAGGTCGAACGGCTCTCCGAGGTGCCGCGCAAGCCGGCCTGGATTCGCGCCAAGGCGCCGACCGGCCCGGGGGTCGCCCGCATCAAGCGGCTGCTGCGCGAGAATCGACTCGCGACCGTCTGCGAGGAGGCACAATGCCCCAATCTCGGCGAGTGCTTCAACCATGGCACCGCGACCTTCATGATCCTCGGCGATGTCTGCACCCGGCGGTGTCCGTTCTGCGATGTCGCCCATGGCCGACCGCAACCGATCGACGAGGCCGAGCCCGAGCTGCTCGCCGAGTCCATCGAGCGCATGGGACTGGGGTACGTCGTCATCACCTCGGTCGATCGCGACGATCTGCGCGATGGCGGGGCCGGGCACTTCGCGGCCTGTCTGCGCGCGGTGCGGGCGCGTTGCCCGAACACCCAGCTTGAGGTCTTGGTGCCGGACTTTCGTGGGCGCGAAGAGCGGGCCCTGGCCGCGTTCGCGGGCGCGGCGACGCCGGATGTGTTCAACCACAACCTCGAAACCGTGCCGGCGCTCTACCGCGAGGCGCGCCCAGGGGCCGATTACGCCGGCTCGCTGGCGCTGCTGCAACGCTTCAAGGCGCTGTATCCGCAGGTGCCGACCAAGTCCGGGCTGATGCTCGGGCTCGGCGAGATTTCGGAACAGGTGCTGGCGGCGATGGCCGATCTACGCGCGCACGGCTGCGACATGCTGACGCTGGGTCAGTACCTGCAGCCGAGCCGCGAGCATCTGCCGGTGCGCCGTTATTGGGAGCCGGCCGAGTTCGAGGCGCTGCGCGTCGCCGGCGAGCGGATGGGCTTCGCCAATGTGGCCAGCGGCCCGATGGTGCGCTCCTCCTATCATGCCGATCGGCAGGCGTTGGGTGCGCTTGGCTGAGAGCGGTGAATGCGGACCCCGTGCGGAAAGTTGCCCACAGCGCCCAAAGGCATCGAAGACGGCCGGCGTATCGCTGTGTCGCTCTGCAGTCGATGCGTTGGGTTAGAAACAAGTGATTGTTTTTTAAGCACAAGGATATGAAGGCCAAGACCCGACCGGGTTGACGCAAACACTAAAAAGTCATGTATTGAGCAAGGACGTCGATAATGTATCCACCGACTTATCCACAGATCGTTTGGATCAACGTCGATTGGAGTGAGCCATGTTTACCGGAATCATTGAAGCCATTGGTCGGGTCGAAGCGCTCGAAGAGCGCGGTGGCGACCGACGCATTCGGATCGATGCTGGTGCTGGTGCGTTCGATCTCAGCCAGGTGTCGATAGGCGATAGCATTGCCGTCAATGGGGTCTGCCTGACCGTCGTCGAGCTGAGCGCGCGCGGGTTCGCAGCCGATGTCTCGCGCGAGAGTCTGTCGCTCACTACCCTGGGCACGCTCAAGGCTGGCGCGCGCGTCAATCTGGAGCAAGCGCTGCGCCTCTCGACCCCGCTCGGCGGGCATTTGGTGAGCGGCCATGTCGATGGTGTCGGCACTCTGCTCGAAGTGCGCGAGGATGCCCGCTCCTGGCGGTTGCAAATCCACGCGCCCGGGGAGCTTGCGCGCTACATCGCCTTCAAGGGCTCGATCTGCGTCGATGGCGCGAGCCTGACTGTCAATCAGGTCAAAGGCGCCGTTTTCGACCTGAACATCGTTCCGCACACCCTCGGCGCGACCATCGTCGGTGAGTATCGCGTCGGTACTCAGGTGAATCTCGAGGTTGACCTGATCGCGCGCTATCTGGAGCGGCTACTGCTCGGCGAGCAGGCGTCGGAGCACGCGGGCATGGGTCTCACTGAAGAATTCTTGCGCCGCCATGGCTTCGCTTGAGACAGATGATCGGCGAAGCATTCGGTCGCGTTAAGGACAGCGAGCGGCTCATCGTCGTCGGCCTCTCCGGCGGTGTCGATTCGGCCGTTGCCGCGCATGTGCTGATCGAGCAGGGGCATCGCGTCGAGGCCCTGTTTATGAAGAACTGGGAGGAGGACGACGAGCCCGGTTACTGCGCGGCGGCCGAAGACCTGGCCGATGCCCAGGCGGTGGCCGAGCGGCTTGGTATCCGGCTGCGCACGGTGAACTTCGCCAGCGAGTATTGGGATCGGGTGTTCGAGCATTTTCTTGCCGAGTATCGCGCCTTGCGCACGCCGAACCCGGATGTGCTCTGCAACAAGGAGATCAAGTTTCGCGCCTTTCTCGAACATGCGCAGACCCTGGGCGCGGCGCAGATCGCGACCGGCCATTACGCCCGCCTGACCCAGGATACTGCGGGCCTGCATCTGCGGCTGGCGGCCGATGCCAATAAGGATCAGACCTATTTCTTGCATCTGTTGGATCAGGCGCAGCTCGAGCGGGCGCTGTTCCCGCTGGCCGATCTGAGCAAGGCCGAGGTGCGGGCGATGGCGCGCCGGCTCGGGCTCGCCAACGCCGAGAAAAAGGACAGCACCGGTATCTGCTTCATCGGCGAGCGGCGCTTCGGCGATTTTCTCGCGCGCTATCTCCCGCGCACGCCGGGGCCGATCATGACGCCCGAGGGGCGGGTGCTCGGCGCCCATCGCGGGCTCGCTTGGCACACTATCGGTCAGCGCCAAGGGCTCGGCATCGGTGGTGTGACCGACGCCGACGAAGCGCCCTGGTTCGTGGCCCGCAAGGATGTCGCGCGCAATGCGCTGATCGTGGTGCAGGGCGGCGAGCATCCGCTGCTCTATGCCGATCAACTCGCGGGCGAGCAGTTGCACTGGATCGCTGGACAGGCCCCCGCAGCCGCGCCCATCGACTGTCTGTGCCGGTTGCGACACCGGCAACCGCTGCAGCGTTGTACCATCGTCGGTTACGATAGCAAGACCTGCCAGGTTCGCTTCGACGTGCCGCAGCGCGCCGTCGCGCCTGGCCAATCGGCGGTGTTCTATCAGGGCGACGAATGCCTGGGTGGTTGTGTGATCCTTGGCCTTGACTGACACCGGTTTTCGAGACATTAAGATCCATGCCCTATAGCGACCAAGACCGCATCATCGCCCTCGCCGGACTCCATCAGGCGGCCCACTGTGTGCTGCGGATCGCCAACCGTGGCAGTGTCGATATCGATCAGATGGAACCCTGCCTGCACAGCCTGTTTCAGATCGATGCCGAGGATGTCCCCTCGGTGTTCGGCGAACCCGGCGCGGTGGCGACCGGGGCGCGGCAGATCGTCGCTCAGCTCACCGGTCAGCCCGAGCGCAACATGGAGATGACGCGCTATGTCATCACGCTGCTCAAACACGAGCGTATCCTAGCCGAGCGCGGCGACATGCTGGCGGTGATCGGCGAGGGCATCGAGGCCGCGCGTGAGGCGCGTGGAGAGGCGCCGTTGATCGACCGCGACGTGATTGCCCGCTTCGCTAGCCTCTATTCGGCGACCATCAGCAAGCTCGAGCCGCGCATCCTCGTGCGCGGCAATCCGCTCTATCTGCAGAACGAGGAGAATCAGGAGCGCATCCGTGCGCTGCTGCTAGCCGGCCTGCGTGCGGCGATCCTCTGGCGGCAGTGCGGTGGGCGGCGGATGCAGATCCTGTTCGGCCGGCGCAAGCTGCTCGATGCCGCGCGCGCTTATCTGAGCCCGACCGCGAGTACGCATCAACCAAGCTAGAATCCTATCCGTTCTGCTGTAAACGATTTTTCCGGAGCCCTTCATGCACGACAGCTTCAAGTCCAAGGCCCGTCTCGACGCCGCTGGCAAATCCTACGAGATCTTTCGCGTCGATGCGGTGCCGAACAGCGCGCGGCTGCCGTTCTCGCTCAAGATCCTGCTCGAGAACCTGTTGCGCTATGAGGATGGCGTCACGGTCAGGCGCGCCGATATCGAGGCCCTGGCCAACTGGGACGCCAAAGCCGAGCCGGATCGCGAGATCCAATATCGCCCGGCGCGGGTGCTGATGCAGGACTTCACCGGCGTGCCGGCGGTGGTCGATCTGGCAGCGATGCGCGATGCAATGAGCGCGCTCGGTGGCGATCCGAACAAGATCAATCCGCTGCAGCCGGCGGAGCTGGTGATCGACCACTCGGTTCAGGTCGATCACTACGGCTCCAACAGCGCGCTCGGGCTCAATGCGCAGCTCGAGTTCTCGCGCAACCGCGAGCGCTATCGCTTCCTCAAGTGGGGCCAGCAGGCGTTCGACGACTTCAAGGTGGTGCCGCCGGATACCGGCATCGTGCACCAGGTCAATGTCGAGTATCTCGCGCGCGTCGTCTTCGGGCGCGAGGTCAATGGCGTGCTCCAGGCCTACCCCGACACCCTGGTCGGTACCGATTCGCATACCACCATGATCAATGGGGTCGGCGTGCTGGGTTGGGGCGTCGGCGGTATAGAGGCCGAGGCCTCGATGCTCGGTCAGCCGGTCTCGATGCTGATCCCGCAGGTGGTCGGCGTGAAGCTGAGTGGGCGGCTGCCGGAGGGCGCCACCGCCACCGACCTGGTGTTGACCATCGTCGAGCAACTGCGCCAGCATGGCGTGGTCGGCAAGCTGGTCGAGTTCTATGGCCCGGCGGTGAAGAGCCTGCCGATGGGCGATCGCACCACCATCGCCAACATGGCGCCCGAGTATGGCGCCACCTGCGGCCTGTTCCCGATCGACGACGAGACGCTCGACTTCCTGCGCCTGACCGGCCGCAGCGATGAGCAGGTCGCGCTGGTCGAGGCCTATGCCAAGGCCCAGGGCATGTTCGATGCTGACGGGACCTTCGAGGCCGACTTCAGCGAGACCCTGGAACTCGATATCGGCACCATCGTGCCAAGCCTCGCTGGCCCCAAGCGCCCGCAGGATCGGGTGCCGCTGACCGAGATCAAGGCCAGCTTCGCCGGTGCGCTGAAGACGCAGAATGCCGAGCGCGGCGTCGATGACCGCCCCGCCGTGACCACCGAGATCGATGGCGAGCCGGTCGCGATCGGGGACGGCGCGGTGGTGATCGCCGCCATCACTTCCTGCACCAACACCTCGAATCCAACGGTCATGCTCGGCGCCGGATTGGTCGCGAAGAAGGCCGCCGCGCGCGGCCTGAAGGTGCCGGCCTGGGTCAAGACTTCGCTCGGGCCGGGCTCGATGGTGGTCACGCGCTATTTGGAGGCCGCTGGGCTGATGGAGCCGCTCAAGCAGCTCGGCTTCCATGTCGTCGGCTACGGCTGCACGACCTGCATCGGCAACTCCGGCCCACTGCGCCCGGAGGTCTCGAAGGCGATCAGCGACGGCGATCTGACCGTCGCCTCGGTGCTGTCGGGCAACCGCAACTTCGAGGGCCGTGTGCATCCCGAGGTGCGGATGAACTATCTGGCCTCGCCGCCGCTGGTCGTGATCTACGCGCTCGCCGGTCGCATGGGCTTCGACCCCTATAACGACCCGATCGCCGATGACGCCGACGGCAATCCGGTGTTCATGCGCGACATCTGGCCGACGCAGGCCGAGGTGGCCGATACCGTTTCCAGCTTCCTCGGGCAGGACGATTTCCGCTCGACCTACGCCGACGTCTTCGCTGGCGATGCGCATTGGCAGACGCTTGAGGCGCCCGCCGGCAAGGTCTTCGATTGGGACCCAAGCTCGACCTATATCCAAGAGCCGCCTTACTTCCAGGGCATCCAGATGCAGCCGGAGCCGGTGCAGCCGATCCGCGACGCGCGCTGTCTGGCGGTGCTCGGCGACTCGGTGACGACCGATCACATTTCGCCAGCCGGCAGCATCAAGGCCGACAGCCCGGCCGGGCGCTATCTGATCGAGCAGGGCGTGGCGCCGGTCGATTTCAACTCCTACGGCTCGCGCCGCGGCAATCATCAGGTGATGATGCGCGGTACCTTCGCCAACATCCGGCTGCGCAACCGCATGGCGCCGGGCACCGAAGGCGGCGTGACGATTCATCAACCATCGGGCGAGGCCGAGTCGATCTACGATGCGGCGATGCGCTATCAGGCCGAGGGCGTGCCGGTGGTGGTGATTGCCGGCAAGGAATATGGCTCCGGCTCCTCGCGCGACTGGGCCGCGAAGGGTCCACGCCTGCTCGGCGTGCGCGCGGTGATCGCCGAGAGCTACGAGCGCATCCATCGCACCAATCTGGTCTGCATGGGCATCCTGCCGTTGCAGTTCCCGTCCGGCGAGAGCGCCGAATCGCTCGGCTTGACCGGCACCGAGCTGTTCAGCATCGGCGATCTCGACGATGGCAACGCCAAGCAGGTCGAGGTGACCGCGACCCATGCCGATGGCAGCGAAGTGCGCTTCCAGGCCAAGGTCCGGATCGATACCCCGAACGAAGCCGATTACTACCGCAACGGCGGCATCCTGCACTATGTGCTGCGGCGCCTGGCGGCGGCCTAAGAGGAGTGCGTGAGCCTCATGGAGTTATCTTCCCTCACCGCCATCTCGCCGATCGACGGCCGGTATGGCGCCAAGACTGCTGATCTGCGCTCGATCTTCAGCGAATTCGGGCTGATCCGGCATCGGGTCGTGGTCGAGATCGCCTGGCTCAAGGCCCTGGCCGATTGCCCCGAGATCGCTGAAGTTCCAACGCTGTCGAACGACGCCCAGCAGCGGCTCGACGCCATCGGCGGCGAGTTCTCGGTCGAGGATGCCGCGCGCATCAAGGCCATCGAGCGCACCACCAATCACGACGTCAAGGCGGTCGAGTATTTTCTGAAGGAGCGCATCGCCGATCACGCCGAGCTGGCAGCGGTGTCGGAGTTCATCCACTTCGCCTGTACCTCCGAGGACATCAACAATCTGGCGCACGGGCTGATGCTCAAGGACGGGCGCGATCATGTGCTGCTGCCGCGCATGGATGCGCTGATCGAGGCCCTGCGCACGCTCGCGCACTGCCATGCCGAACTGCCGATGCTGTCGCGCACCCATGGTCAGCCGGCCTCGCCGACTACCCTCGGCAAGGAGCTGGCAAACCTGGTGCATCGGTTGCGCCGGCAGCGCGAGCGCGTCGCCGGCGTGGCGGTGCTGGGTAAGATCAACGGCGCGGTCGGCAACTACAACGCCCATCTGGTCGCCTATCCGGAGCTGAATTGGCCGGATGTTGCCCGGCAGTTCGTCGAATCGCTCGGCCTGGCGTGGAATCCTTACACCATCCAGATCGAACCGCACGATGGCATGGCCGAGCTGTTCGATGCCGTCGGCCGCTTCAATACGGTGCTGATCGATGGCTGCCGCGATCTCTGGGGATATATCGCGCTCGGCTACTTCAAGCAACGCACGGTCGAAGGCGAGGTCGGCTCCTCGACCATGCCGCACAAGGTTAATCCGATCGACTTCGAGAACGCCGAGGGCAATCTCGGTATCGCCAACGCGCTCTTCGATCATCTGTCGGCCAAGCTGCCGATCTCGCGCTGGCAACGCGACCTGACCGATTCGACCGTGCTGCGTAACCTAGGCGTGGCGATCGCGCACACGCTGATCGCGCTGGATTCGGCGCTCAAGGGCGTCGGCAAGCTCGAAGCCGATGGCGAACGCCTGGCGGCCGACTTGGACGCCAACTGGGAGGTGCTCGCCGAGCCGATCCAGACGGTGATGCGCCGCTATGGCGTCGAGCAGCCTTATGAAAAGCTCAAGGCCCTGACGCGCGGGCAGCGCATTGGCCCCGAGGCCTTGGCGGCCTTCGTCGAGACGCTCGCCATCCCGGAAGCGGCCAAAGCCGAACTGCGGGCGCTGACGCCGGCACGCTATATCGGTAACGCGGCGGAGCAGGCGCGGGCGATTTAAAAATCAGCGATGAAGCTCAGCGATGTCGATGACACAGGCAGGCCTTACATCGCGTTGATCGATGGCGCGGCTCTCAGCCAGCTGACCTGCGAGGGGCTCGCGGCCTGAGTCTCGCGTGCCATCCACCAGCCGAATCCGTGGTGGCGAGTCGCGTCCCCAGTCGTTGTTGCTTGGCGCGGCCTTCATCGTGCTCGGTGAGTGCTGCTTTGCGTCGATGGGGGTCGGCATTCGCGTGGTCTCGGCCGAATTGCCGAACGCCATGATCGTGTTCGGGCGCAATCTGATTGGGTTGATGCTGCTCGCGCCCTGGCTGCTGCGCCACGGCATTGGCGATGTCAAAACCAGGGGGCCGGGCCTGCATCTGCTGCGCGCGGTAGCGGGTATCGCCGCGATGTACTGTTTCTTCCATGCGATCGCCGAGCTGCCCCTGGCCGAGGCCATGCTGCTCAAGCTCACCGCGCCGATCTTTATCCCGTTGATCGCCATCGCTTGGCTGCATGAGCGAGTCACCGGTCTGCTCTGGGTCGCGCTCGGGATCGGCTTCGCCGGCGTGATCCTGATCCTAGAGCCCGATCCGAGCCGGGCTTGGGCTGGGATCTCGCCGGTGGCGTTGATCGGTCTGCTGGGGGGCGTGCTGGCGGCGGTGGCCAAGGTCACGGTACGCCGACTTTCGCGCAGCGAGTCCACCGGGCGCATCGTCTTCTACTTCGCGCTCATCGGTGGCTCGATCTCGGCGCTGCCGTTGTTCTGGAGCTGGCAGACGCCGACGCCGAGCGCGCTGCTCTGGCTGCTCGGCATCGGCATCGCCGCGACCCTGGGCCAGTTGGCGCTGACGCGCGGCCTGTCCTTGGCGCCGGCCTCGCGCATGGGTGCCTTCGGTTATTTTTCGGTGGTGTTTGGCGCCGGCTATGGCTGGCTGCTGTGGGACGAGCCGGTCACGCTGGCGGTCGCGCTGGGCAGCCTGTCGATCGCCGTCGGTGGTCTTCTGGCAAGCCGCTCGTGGCAGCCGCGGGCGCTTGAGGCCATGCGCCCACGCGCCTCATCCACCGACAGCGCGACGACAAAGGCGGCGGCAAAGAACAGCGCACAGAATAGGATCGCGCCCTGGAGTCCGATCCAGGCCTGCAGCAGCCCAACTCCGACGAGGCCGATCGCCCCGGCCAGCTTGAGCGACAGCCCCCAGAAGCCGAAGAACTCAGCGGCCCGTTGCGGCGGCGACAGGAGCCCGACGAGCGTGCGCCCGGCCGACTGACAGGAGCCGAGCGCCAGGCCGGCGACGCCTCCGGCGAGCAGGAACAGATGCTGCGCCTGCCAATCGCTGCCACTGAGACGGTTGACCGCCTCGGTGAGCGGCGGGGTGGCCCAGATCAACAGGATGGCGACGATCCAGATCAGCAGCGTCGCGAGGTAGGTGCGTTTCGCCCCCCAGCGATCCTGGAGCAGACCGAAGGCAATCGCCCCGAGCGCAGCGCTGATCTGGGTGGTGATGAACATCAGCGTGCGTACCGACTCATCCCAGCCGATGACCTGGGCGCCGTAGATGAAGGCGTAGGCGATGATGACGTAGAGCCCTGCCATCGCCAGCAGCAGGGAGACGAGGAAGCGGGCGAGGTCGCGCAGCTCGCCGAGGCTGCGCAGCGTTCGCAGGAGCCGACGCCGGCCGATGGCCGCGTAACTGGTGCCGAACGGCAGGGGCTGCGGCCGTCCGCGCTCACGCAGCCAGAGGAAGGTCGGAATCGCGCAGACCAGGAAGAAGGCGGCGGCGAAGGGGCCGACCCAGCGCATGCGCTCGACGTTCTCGGCGCTGACCTCGCCGAGCACGACGAGCGCAAAGGCGGTCGCGCAGAGCCCACCGATGTAGCCGAGCGACCAGCCCAGCCCCGAGACCCGCCCCATCTCCCCAGGCCCGGCGATATCGGGCAGGAAGCCAGCGACGAAGGACTCGCCCATCGAGTAGGCGTAGTTGGACAGCGCGATGAGCAGCAGACCAAGGACGACAAAGCCCGGCTCGACCCAGTACAGCGCTGCGGTCGCCACGACGGTGGTGATGTAGCTGACGAACAGGAAACGCTTCTTGGCCGCAGCGTAGTCCATGATCGCCCCGCACAGGGGTGCGGTCACGACCACGGCCAGGTAGCTGAACGCCAGCGCGGCGCTCCACAGCAGGTTGCCGAGCCGGTAGTCGTCGCCGCTGTCGCCGACGATGACGCGGGTGAAGAGATCGCCATAGATGACGGTGATGATCAACAGGGTGTAGGCCTGGTTAGCGAAGTCGAACATCGCCCAGCCGAAGACCTCTCGCCCTGACGCTCTACTTGTTGCCCAGATCACAGTTGCCCTCCGTTCTCGGTTGAATGATTTCGCATCCGCTCACCGCACACAGGAACGTCTTTGCCATGACCGATGACATCCGCTTCCCCGAACTCAGATTCCCCGACGGGCTGAACGCCGCGTCCTTCCTGCAGCGCTACTGGCAGCGCGCGCCTCTGCTGATGCGTCAGGCCTTGCCCGGCCTTGCCAACCCGTTGCCCGGCGACGAACTGGCCGGCCTCGCGTGCGAGCCCGATGTCGAGTCACGGATCGTGCTGGAGGGCACGGAACAGGGGTCGTGGCAGGTGCAGCACGGGCCGTTCGATGCCGAGCGCTTTGCCGCGTTGCCGCCGAGTCACTGGACGCTGATGGTGCGGGATGTCGATAAGCATATCCCCGAGATCGGCGCCTTGCTCGAGCGCTTTGGGTTTCTGCCGCGCTGGCGGATCGACGACCTCATGGTCAGCTATGCCGAGGATCAGGGCTCGGTCGGCCCGCATGTCGTTGATGACGATGTGTTTCTGATCCAGGCCGAGGGGCGTCAGCGCTGGCGCATCGCGACCGATCCGCAACCGCCGCTGGCGCCGATTCCAGGGCTTGAGAGTCGGGTACTGCAGCCGTTCCAGGCAGATCGGGCGTGGCTGCTGGAGCCAGGCGACATCCTCTATCTACCGCCTGGCGTTCCTCATTGGGGGATTGCCGAGGGGGCTTGTCAAACCTGGTCGGTGGAGTTGCGTGCGCCGGCCTGGCGCGAGCTGGCCGATGAGTGGCTCGCGCAGGTGGCCGATCGGTTCACACCCGCCGGGCGTTGGCGCGATCGCCAGCCCGTCGTGGCGCCGCAGACCCCGGCCGAACTCGATGCCGAGACGGTCCACGCGCTGCGGGCGAGCATCGAAGCCGGTCTTGCTGCGGCCAGCAGCGACGATTTCCAGGCTTGGCTTGGTGCTTGGCTGACCGAACCGAAGCTCAATCTGGACTTGGAGCCGTCCGATCCGCCTTGGTCCGTTGACGATGTCGTCGCGATGTTGGAGACCCACGGGCGGGTTGAACGCGACGGGCGCTCGCAGCTGTTATTCGCCGGCCCAAGCGCCGACGGCACGGCGGTGTCGCTATTCGCCAATGGGCAAGCGCACCGCCTGCCGAGCGATCTCTTGCCGTTGGTCTCGCTGTTGGCCAACAGTCGGGTCGTGGAACGCGAGCGCATCGGGCACTGGCTAGGGCGCGAGGAGGTCAGGGGGCTCTTGGGCGCATTGTTCAATGCTGGCCACTTTCTGCAGCCGCAGCCCTGAGCGAAATCGCGACCGGCCTTTAACGATCGACCTTGGTGATGACGACGCGCCGCTGCTCGACCGAGAACGGACTGTATTGCCGGAGTAACTCGCGCTCGCCGCGGCTTTCGGGCGGAGCGAGCAGTGCTTCTGGATAACCTTGGGCGATGAAGTAGTCACGCACCGCCCGCGCTCGCCGCATGCCCAGTTCCATGTTGTAGGCATCGGAACCCCGCGCGTCGGTATGGCCGACGATGGTCACGTATTCGCGCGCGGGAGAGCGCTGCAACCGATCGATATAGCGGTCGAGCGTGGCGATCGCCCAGCGATTGACCACCGTATCTGGAACGATGTACTCATCGAACTCGAAGAGCAATTTGACTGTGATCTCTTCTGGCACCCGGGCATCGCCGCAGGCTGGTAGGCGCTGCCTGTTGGGGTCTTCCCAGCAGTCGCCAAAGCTGGGTTCTGGTCCCCAAAAGCTTGTCGAAGGTGAAGCTGCGCGCGGCGCCTCGGCGCCGGCCGTGCCGTCGTAGAATCCCGCGCCTGTCGTCGCTGGGAAGAGCAGCGTTGCGCAGGCGACACAGGCGGCGATGACGACGGTTGGAAAGGGCTTCACGGCGATTGAGGCCAAGGCGGGCTGGAACGGGGGAAGCCGGCTAGAGCGAGGCTAGCCGGCAAAAGCGCGTTACTGACCGACAACCTCGCTGCGCAACACTACGCGGCGCTGCTCGAGTGCAAACGGGTCGTACTGCGGCAGGAGATTACGTTTGCCGACGCTTTCGGCTGGGGCGAGCAGGCGCGACGGGTAGCCCTGGGCGATGAAGTAGTCACGCACCGCATTGGCGCGGCGCTGGCCCAACGCCATGTTGTAGGCGTCCGAACCCTTGGCGTCGGTATGACCGATGATGGTGATGTATTCATCGAACGGGGACGCCTTGATCTTGGCGATATAATCGTCGATCTCGGCCAAGACGTTACGGTTGACCACGGTCTCCGGTACCTGGTAGCGATCGAACTGGAACAGCAGTTGTACGCTGATCTCGGGCGGAACCGCCATTTCACGCTCACAGGGCGGCAGGTTGCTCGGGCCGCCGGCACTCTGCCAGCATTCGCCATAGCTGGTCGCCCACAGCTGACCATTTGGGGTGTTCTGATCGCCGGCGGCATACCAGTAGTTTTCGTCGTAGTCTTGAGCGGTTGCGGCGCTGCCAAGGACCAGGGCGGCGGCAGCGGTACAGGCAACTGCGGCGTTGCGGAAGGAAGTCGTGGTGATGAACATTCAGTGGCTCCTGTCGAAAGTTAGAGGTGCGGACGACGCAAGGACGGCCTCGGGAAAATTCAGCAGCTGGCGATGATCTGGCATCGACGAATCAACTGCTGCCGTGGAACAATGATAGCGTGTTGTCGGTAAAATGAAACAGGAAAAGCGAAAAAACCGCAGTCATGCGCAGACTATACCATAGTAGTGCCGCTTGAACACTCGGTTAGCGTTGCGTTGTGAATCCGCAACAGCTGTATCAAAGGCCGCGAAGTTAAAGAGGATCGGCCGCCCGGGCAAGGCGTTTGGAGCTATGCTGGAAACGATGATCGAAGCGTTGTGATGAGGCTGCAAGCGGTCGCGCAAGCGCTGAGTGCCGAGACCGCCGCGCTGGCCTTCGGTGGGCCGGTGGCGTTGGTCTATCACCCGCTCTCCTATGCGTGGGAGGCGCACGCGGCCTACCTGGAGCGCTACGGTCAAGCGCGCCGCTCGGTGCTCCTGCTCGGAATGAACCCAGGGCAGTTCGGTATGGCGCAGACCGGCGTTCCCTTTGGCGATGTTGACATGGTGCGCGATTGGCTCGGCATCCAGGCCCGGATTGAGGCGCCGCCGAACGTGCATCCGAAGCGACCGGTGCTCGGGTTCCAATGTCCGCGCCGCGAGGTCAGTGGCCAGCGGCTGTGGGGTTGGGCGCGCGCGCGCTTCGGGACGCCGGAGCGCTTCTTTGCTCAGTTTTTTGTCGCCAATTACTGTCCGCTGGCGTTCATGACCGACACCGGGCGTAACCTGACGCCGAATGCGCTGCCAGCTGCCGAGCGCGCGCCGCTCTTCGCGGCCTGTGATCAGGCACTGCGGGCGACCGTCGATGTGCTCGCGCCGGACTATCTGGTGGGCATCGGGCGTTTCGCCGAAGAACGGGCGTTGGCCGCGCTCAGCGGGCGCAAGCTGTGCATCGGGCGCATCCTGCATCCAAGTCCAGCCAGTCCAGCGGCGAATCGGGACTGGGTCGGCCAAGCCGAGCAGGGTTTGCGCCAGCTCGGGATTTCACTGCCAGACGCCGGCGCAGCCGCCGATTGAGGCGCTGGATTGATCAACGGGCTTGCCGTCCGGCTCGGGTCGGATTAACGTAGGCCTTGCCCGCAACTCGGGCGCCTTGTCCTCCCCAAACGACTGAGCCAAGAGGGACGTCGATGGCCCACACCCTGACTCGCTATACCGACATCCTCGAGATCGTTGGCGATCTGCTCAAGGTGCGCGTGGGGCAGGCCGGCGACGAGGCGCCGACCATCGCCTACGACGATCTGGCGCTGGTCGAGGGAGTTGACGGCTTCCGCTCGCTGGCGCGGGTGATCAGGATCGACCGGGATCTGGTCTCCCTGCAGGTGTTCTCGGGCACCAAGGGCGTCTCCACCGCCTCGACGGTGCAGTTCCTCGGCCACTCGATGCGCGCGGCCTATTCGGCGAATATCCTCGGCCGGGTGTTTCGCGGCGATGGCGGCCTGCTCGATGCTGGCCCAGAGCTGGATGACGAGCCCAAGATTGCCACCGGTGGCCCGTCGGTGAATCCAGCCCGGCGGCTGCTGGCCTCGAAGATGATCCGCACCGATGTGCCCATGATCGATGTCTTCAATGCACTGGTCGAGAGCCAAAAAATCCCGATCTTCTCGGTCGCCGGCGAGCCCTACAATCAGCTCCTAGCGCGCATCGGCATCCAGGCCGATGCCGATATCATCGTCTTTGGCGGTCTCGGGCTGATCTTCGACGATTACTACTTCTTCCGCCGCCAATTCGAGGATGCGGGCATCTTCGCCCGCACCGTGATGTTCGTGAACCTCTCCGCCGATCCGGTGGTCGAGCGCCTGCTGGTACCGGACATGGCCCTGGCGGTGGCCGAGAAGTTCGCGCTCGAGGAAGGCAAGCGCGTGCTGGTGTTGCTCACCGACATGACCGCCTACGCCGACGCGATGAAGGAGGTCGGCATCGCCATGGAAGCGGTGCCCTCGAACCGCGGCTACATGGGCGATCTCTACTCGCAGTTAGCGCGCCGCTACGAGAAGGCCGCCGACTATCGCGAGGGCGGCTCGCTGACCATCCTCACCGTCACCACCATGCCGGGCGGCGATGTGACCCATCCGGTGCCGGATAACACGGGCTACATCACCGAGGGGCAATTCTATCTGCACGATGGCGTCATCGACCCGTTCGGCAGCCTGTCGCGACTCAAGCAGCATGTGATCGACAAGGTCACGCGAGAGGATCATGGCCAGGTAATGAATACCATGAT
This sequence comes from Chromatiaceae bacterium, assembly GCA_003562815.1. Classification (GTDB taxonomy): domain Bacteria; phylum Pseudomonadota; class Gammaproteobacteria; order Chromatiales; family Chromatiaceae; genus Lamprobacter. The sequence continues at coordinate 27,555 of PWTO01000198.1, forward strand.
CCGCTTCTATTCCGGCGCCAAGGATGCGCAGCAAAAGCAGGCGATGGCGTTCGAGCTGAGCGACATCGACCAGAAACTGCTGCGCTTCGGCGCGCTGTTTAAGGCGCGCTTCATGGACATCGATATCAGCCTGCCGCTGGAGCAAGCGTTGGACCTGTGCTGGCAGACCATGGCCGAGTGCTTCGAGCCCGAGGAGTTGCTGATGAAGCAGTCGTTGATCGATAAATACTTCCCGCGCGAGACCGTCTGAGCCGCACGACTCAGCCATGGCCAAGGTCGCGCTCAGCAAATCCTCGCTCTCGCAGCAGTCGCAGAAGCTCAAGAGCTATCGGCAGTTTCTGCCCTCGCTCGATATGAAGCGCAAGCAGCTGATGGGCGAGCGCGCGCGCGCGCTGGCCGAGCGGCGCGCGCTCGAGGCCGAACTCAAGGCGCTGCGCCAACGCGTCGCCGAGACCCTGCCCATGCTCGCCAACCAGGAACTGGACCTCAGTCAACTGGTACGCATCGAGCATGTCGAACTCGGCCGCGAGAACCGCATGGGCACCTGGTTACCGACCTTGGCCAGGTTCGAGACCAGCGTGCGCCCCTACGGCTACCTGTCGAAGCCGCATTGGATCGAGCCCCTGGTCGCCGCCCTGCGCGAGGCGGCGCGCCTGCGCATCGCGCTGATGCTGGGCGAGCGTCGGGTGGCGCTCCTGGACCAGGCGGTGCGCACCGTCACCCAACGCGTCAACCTGTTCGATAAGGTGTTGATCCCGCGTACCCGCGACAACATCAAGCGCATCCGCATCGCGCTCTCCGATGCCGAGCGCGCGGCGGTGGTGCGCTCGAAGATCGCGAAGAAGAAACGCGCCGCAGAGGGGCTGATCTAAAGATGGCCATCGAACCGCTGAAACGCCTATCGCTGATCGGCAGCCACGCGCAAAAGCAGGCTGTCATGGAGCATCTACAAGCACTCGGTTGTCTGCATCTGGTGCCGCTCGCGCCCGCCTCGGCGCAGCCCGAAACGCTCCCACCCGAGCATGCGGTGGAAGCGCGACAGGCATTGCGCTACCTGCTCGATGAGCCGGAAAAACGCCGCCAGGTTCATAACGAAGCCGGCTTCGACCTCGCCGCGACGATCCAATTGGTGCTCGCCAACAAAGACCGGATACGCGCCACCCTGGACCGCCGCGATGCCCTCGCGCAGCGCGTCAAGGATCTGGCGCCCTGGGGTGACTTCAGCCTGCCGCCAGAGGCGGCGCTGGCCGGTCACAAGCTCTGGTTCTACTGCGTGCCACTGCGAAGGCTGAAGGAACTCGATGACCTCGAGCTGCCCTGGCAGGTGGTGCATCGCGATAACCGCCAGGCCTTCCTGGTGGTGATCGCGCCCGATGAACCGCCCGCCGACGCCCTGCCGGTGCCGCGCACCCACACCGGCGCCCGCTCGCTGAGCGAGGTTGAGCAGCAGCTCGAGACCGCCGAGCTGGAACTCGAAGCGCTTGAGGCCGAACGGCGCGCGCTGACGCGCTGGATCTTTCTGCTGCACAAGCACTTCGCGCGCGCCGAGGATCAGGCCGTGCTGCGGCACGCGCAGAGCCAGACCTACGACGGCGAGGGGCTGTTCGCGATCCAGGGCTGGGTCGCGGTGCGACAGGTGCCCGCGCTCGAGGCGTTGGCCGCCGAGCAGGGCTTGGCACTGCTCATCGAAGCCCCAGCACCCGGCGATGCGCCGCCGACGCTGCTGATCAATCCGGTGGCGCTGGAGGCCGGCGAGGATCTGGTCAACTTTTATCAGATGCCGTCCTACGACAGCTTCGACCCCAGTCGGGTGTTGTTCTTCTCCTTCGCGCTGTTCTTCGCGATGATCCTCTCGGATGCCGGCTACGCCGCCCTGCTCGGGGTCGGGCTGCTGCTGTTCTGGCGCAAGCTCGGCGGCTCGCCGCACGGTCGGCGCCTGCGCCTGCTCGCCGCCACCATCACCGCCGCCGCGTTCGCCTGGGGCGTTATGGTCGGCAGCTACTTCGGGGTGACTCCGGTGCCCGATAGCCTGCCGGGGCAGCTGCGGTTCTTCGATATCCACGATTTCGATACCATGATGCGGCTCTCGGTCGGGGTCGGCGTGCTGCATCTGGTGCTGGCAAATCTGGTGCGGGCCGGCAGCCTCTGGCCGCGGCTGCAAGCCTTGGCGCCGCTCGGCTGGGTTCTCGTTGCGCTCAGCGGCTTCGGGCTCTGGCTTGGGCTCGGTCTGGCCTTGGAGGCGCAGATCGCGACGGTCGAGTGGCTCGGCTACGGCGGCATCGCGACGGGGCTGGCGCTGGTCTTCTTCAGCACCAGCGCGCGCCCGCTCACCGGGTTCCGCGCGGTGCTGATGCGCGGCGTCGATGGGCTGCTGGCGCTGACCCAGGTCACCAAGATCTTCGGCGATAGCCTGTCGTATCTCAGGCTGTTCGCGCTCGGCCTCGCCTCGGCCTCGTTGGCGCTCACCTTCAACGATCTGGCCGTACAGGTCGACGCGGGGGTGCCGGGGCTCGGGCTGCTGCTGCAGCTGCTACTGCTGTTGATCGGGCATGGCCTGAACCTAGTGTTGGCCCTGATCAGCGGCTTGGTCCATGGCCTGCGCTTGAACTATATCGAATTCTACAACTGGGCCTTGTCCGGCGAGGGCTATCCCTTCCGCCCCTTCAAGAAAACGGAGATCAGCGAATGAACGAGTTGGTTGTCGCACTCGGCTGGGCGGGCATGTATGGCGCCCTGGCGCTCGGTGCCATCGGCAGTATTATCGGCTGCGCCATTGCCGGCCAGGCCGCGATTGGCGCCATGGTCGATACCGAGACTGGCCTGGGCCGGTATCTGGGCGTCTCGGTGATGCCCTCGACCGGTGTCATCTACGGCATCGTGATCATGTTCACGTTGCAGCGCGAGGTGACCGTCACCTCGGCGCCGGGCCTGTTTGGCATCGGCCTGCTGGCCGGCATCGCGTTGCTCTACGGCGGCGTGTTGCAAGGGCGCACCTGCGCCTCGGCGATCCAGGCGATGAAGGTCAAGCCCGAGATCTTCGGCCTGTCGCTGGCGCCGGCGGCCATCGTCGAAGGCTTCACGGTGTTCGTGTTCGTCTTCGCGCTGGTGCTTGCCGGCAACATCCCGGCCTGAGGTGCGTTCCCCATGACTCAACCCAAGCGCGATACCGCCCGCGACGCCCCGCGCGAGACGCCCCCAGGCAACACGGCCTCGGCCGGGGTCGATGCGTTGATCAGACGCCTACGCGACGAAGGCGTCGCCCAAGGCCGCGCGGAGGCGACCAAGATTGAGCAGGAGGCGCGGCAGATGGCCACGCGCATCCGCGCCGAGGCCGAGATCGAGGCCGAGCGCTTGATTGCCGAAGCGCGCCAGGAAGCGGCCGCGCTCAAGGCCGCCGGCGAGGATGCCTTGCGCCTGGCGATGCGCGATACGGTGCTGCGGATGACTGCGGTGCTGACGCGCGCGGTCAACGAGAAGGTGCAGCGACTGATCACCACCGAGCTTGAGCGAGAAGAGTTCCTGCAGCAGTTGATCCTCGAGGTTGCGCGTCGGGGCCGCGACGAGGCCGGCTTCGAGCCCGGCGAGGCGATGGAGATCGTGCTGCCGCGCGAGCTGATTGGGATCGAGGAGCTGCGCCGCAATCCGCTCGAGTTGCGCGAAGGCTCGCTCTCGCATTTCGTCCTCGCGGTCGCCTCCGAGGTGCTCGAGGCCGGCGTCCACTTCAGCGTCGCCGAGGATGAGGCGCATGGTATCCGCCTGCGCCTGCTCGACAAGCAGATCGAGATCGATCTCACCGACGAGAAGGTCGCCGAGGTCATCCTGGCCCATCTGCAGCCGCGTTTTCGCGCCATCCTGGAAGGCACGGTGAAATAGCGCATGCAGTCCGCCGATCGCTATCTGACGCTGCTGACCTCGTTGCCAGCGCATGGTTCGCTGTTCGGTGCCACGCAGACGCCACTCTCGCGTCTGCGCCTGGAGATGCGCCTGCGCTGGCTGGAAGCCGAGGATGCCGAGGATCTGGCGCGGCTCTCGGCCGTCGTCGATTGGTACGACCAGCGCTTCGGCATCGACGACGAGACCGTGGTCCGCCAGGCCGAACAGCGCATCGCCGAAATCCACAACGACTTCGTCCGCGAGCTGGCTCGCTGGCGCCTGGAGATGCGTACCCTGGTCGCCGCGCTGCGCTTGCGCCGAGATGGGGCGCCGGCGCCTTCCAGTCGCCGGCGCTGGGGCTTCGGGCGTTGGGTACCGCAGATCACGCGCCACTGGGGCGAGCCCCAGTTCCGTCTCGAACGCGTCTTTCCCTGGCTGCCGCAGGCCAGGCGTCTGCTCGACAGCGGCGATGCGCTGGGCCTGGAACGGCTCCTGTTCGGCACCGTCTGGACGCATCTCGAGCGTATCGGCGCGGAGCATTATTTCGACTTCGAGGCCGTGGTGGTCTACGTCGGCTGCTGGGATCTGGTCGCGCGCTGGACCCGTTACGAGGCCGACGCGGCGCTGGCGCGCTTCGATGACTTGCTCGACGTGACGCTCGCCGGTGCCGGCGACATCCTGGTCGATGCCGGCTTCGCGGCCCTTGACGACGCGACCGAGGAGGTCGCGGCATGACATCACCGAGAGGAAGAGGACGCTGATCGTGGCTGAGACAAGAGAGGCAACGGCAGGCGATACCCCGACCCGCGTCGTCGCGGTACAGGAATCCCTGGTCACCATCAAAGGCGGCAGCGTCGAGGGCGCGCTACTGCCGCTGGTCAAAAACGAGGTAGTCTACATCGCCCCACGGCGTCCATCCGAGAGCGGTGTCCAGGAGCGGCTCAAGGGCGAAGTGCTGCGGGTGCGGGGTCGCTTCGCCGACGTGCAGGTGTTCGAGGACACCGCTGGCGTCTCGATCGGCGACCCGGTGCTGCAAAGCGGCGACTTGCTCTCGGTGACCCTCGGCCCGGGGCTGCTCGGCCAGGTCTACGACGGACTGCAGAACCCGCTCGAGAGCTTGGCCGTGCGCCATGGCACCTTCCTGCCACGCGGGGTCGAGTTGCCGCCGTTGGATTTGACCAAGAAGTGGTCCTTCGTGCCGCGGGTGCAGGTCGGCGCTCGGCTCAAGGCCGGCGGCGTGCTTGGCAGCGTCCAAGAGGGGCGGTTCAGCCATAAGATCATGGTGCCCTTCGACCAGCTCGGCGAGGTCGAGGTGACCTGGATTCGCGAGGGCAGCGTCACCGTCGATACCCCGGTGGTGCGCATCCGCGATCAACACGGCCAGGAGCGCTCGCTCGATCTGACCCGGCGCTGGCCGGTGCGCCGCCCGCTGACCGAGCGCATGCTGCGCACCCGCGCCATCGAGCGGTTGTATCCGTGCGAACCGATGATCACCACCATCCGGCTGGTGGATACCTTTTTCCCAATCGCGCGCGGCGGCACCGGTTGCATCCCTGGGCCCTTCGGCGCCGGTAAAACGGTGCTGCAGCATCTCATCGCCAAGCATTCGGCGGTCGATATCGTGCTCGTGGTCGCCTGCGGCGAGCGCGCCGGCGAGGTGGTCGAGACCCTGACCGAATTCCCGGGCCTGTCCGATCCGATGACCGGCGGCTCGCTGATGGATCGCACCATCATCATCTGCAATACCTCGTCGATGCCGGTGGCGGCGCGCGAGGCCTCGATCTACACCGGCATCACGCTCGGCGAGTACTACCGCCAGATGGGCTATCAGGTGCTACTGCTGGCCGACTCCACCTCGCGCTGGGCGCAGGCGATGCGCGAAACCTCGGGGCGGCTCGAGGAGATCCCGGGCGAGGAGGCCTTTCCGGCCTATTTGGATTCGTCCATTCGTGGCGTCTACGAGCGCGCCGGGGCGTTTCGCACCACCGATGGTAGCAACGGCAGTCTGACGATGATCGGCACCGTCTCGCCGGCGGGCGGCAACTTCGAGGAGCCGGTCACGCAATCGACGCTGGCCACGGTCAAGACCTTCCTCGGTCTCTCCTATGAGCGCGCCTACAAGCGCTTCTACCCGGCCATCGATCCGCTGATCTCCTGGTCGCGCTATCTCGACCAGCTCGCCGACTGGTACGCCGCGCACATCGATCCGAGCTGGGTGCCACGGGTCAAGCGCATACAGGAGCTGCTGCGCCAGGGCGACCGCGTACAGCAGATGATGCAGGTGACCGGCGAGGAGGGTGTCACGCTGGCCGATTACCTCGTCTACCAGAAGGCCCTGTTCGTCGATATGGTCTTCCTGCAACAGGATGCCTTCGACAAGGTGGATGCCTCGGCACCGCTGGAGCGACAACAGCTCACCTTCGAGCGGGTCCATGAGCTGGTCCATCGCGACTATGACTTTGCCAGCAAAGAGACCGCGCGCGAGTTTTTCGTCAAGCTGACCGGCTTGTTCAAGAACTTCAACTATGCCGCGCCCGAGAGTCCCGATTACAAGCGGCTGCTGAGCGAGATCGGTGCGTTGGCCGATCAGGTTGCCCTCGCGCCCGCAGGTGCGGCCAGCGCCGAGGTGCATTGAGCGCCGGCACCCGCGCCGGGGTAATCCCGATACCCCATACCCGCGCCCAGCGGCCTACGCCCAAGGCGCGCTTGCGGAGCATCGGGCGCGACCTCCCCAGAGGCACTCAGGAGCGCTCCGGCAGCAACCGATCGATCAGCGCCTGGTCCATCAATCCCGCCTCGCCGAATCGGCGCGCGGCGGCGACGAAGCGCGGCGCATCCACCAGCAACCGCTCGGCGATGCGCGTCGCTTCGTCTTCCTCGCCGGCGCTCGCCAAGACCACCGCGCGCCACCAGCTAATATCCGGGTCGATGGCGGGATCGACGACCTCATCGGGCAAGGCCGCCAAACCCTCGCGGGCTTGCCCGTTCAACGCCAGCTCGAACGCCTCGACCGTGCGGTGATAGCGCCAGGTGTGCTCGACCATGCGTCGCAGTTCGACCAGTGGCTCGGGATGATCGTCGACGCGCAGATCGACGACGTGATCCTGCCAGGGTCGCCCCGAGCGTTGCGAGCGCACCACCCGGATGGCCGCCGAGCGCTGGCCACGCACATCGCCGCCGGCGGCTTCGGCGGCATCTAGCGCATCGAGCAGGCGCCGGGGGAACCAGCCGGAACTGGCCTCGAAGGCCGTCAACATTGCGGTCCACACCGTTGGCGAGCAGACCAGATTGCCGAGCGTCGCGCAGCCGTCGCCGAGACAGTGGCCGGCGGCGGCAACGCAGGCGGAGCCGGTGTAGGCGGCGATATTGCCGTGACCATCGACCATCGCCACCTGTCGGCGCTCCGGGTGCGGGTCGACGCTGCGCAGCGCCGCGAGCGCCTCGTGCGCGGTCAGTCCGGCACTCAAGCCGGTGAGGCCGAGTTCGCCGTACATCGGCTCGCCCATCGATTGGGTCGCGATCACCCCGTGGCCCGGTGCAGCCCAAGATACGCTGCTACCGACCGAGAAGGCTTGCGACTGGGTCGCGACCCCCATGTGGCCATCGACAGGATCCCGGGCGACGATCGAATAGGTCATGATTGAAACTCCTCGATGCAGGTTCGGTGATGAACGCCGTTGCCGGCACCAGCATAGCAGCCAGCACGACCTTAACAGGAGCCCTGTGCCGGTAGCGACGTGGTGCGCAGCGCGGCGGGTCAGGTTGCGGCGGCCTGTTCGCAGACGATAGACTCATTTTCATCGTCTTCGCTGGGTACCGCCACGTACCCCTCCTAACCCGTGCTCGTTGTTATGGCATTACGTTTGTATTTTCTGATCTTGTGTGTCTGTCTCTCGCTGTTGTTGTCAGGGACGGTTGTGGCTCAAACCGATTCGGTTTCGGAGCCTGATGCGGATGCTCCCCCGGAGGCTACCTTGGAAGGGGCAACGCAGACGGACTCCAGCGCCGAGCCATCTGAACAGGCGCCAGACACGTCGGTTAGGGATGATCGCCAACCCCTAGCGTTCGACCCAGCCCTGGTTGGGCTTCCAGAACTTCCGCAGCCGATAGCATCGTCTGACGATTTCCAGAAAGCGCTGGCGTTGATCGACGCGCGCATCGCCGAGAAGAGCGCCGCGCTCGAGGCGGCGATGGCCGAGGCGGCGGCCGCAGAAGCGCCGTCCGCTATGGACGGCGAGTCGGCTGCGGAGGCCGCTGAAGAGGACGGGTCGGATGCCGATGCCGAAAGGGGCGACGCCGACATCGATGAGACCGAGGAGACGGCCGCGCCGCAACCTGCGCTCGCGGCGCGGATCGCCAGGATCGAGCAACGCATCGAGCTGCTGAGGGAGCTGCGGCTCGTTGTTCAACGCAATGCCACGCTCGTCGAGCGTCTCGGCGAATCCGAGCGCGAACTGGCCAGCCTGCAAGATCGGCTAGACACCCTGGAGACAGAGGGCTTGTCGCTGGAACCACCGCTGCAGGTCTCGCTCTTGGACCAAGCGCGGGCGGAACTGACACTGCGACAATCGCTCGCGGAGGTCGCCTTGACCAGAGCCGCGAGCGCCGAACGGCGCCAGGTCAGCGCCGAGCGGGCGTTGAGCACCGCGATCAGAGAGCGCCGCGCCGCGCGTGATCGATTCGCTGCGGCCGAGGCGGATGCCGAGAACCGAGCCGTGACGGAACGCGATGACCTCGCCGAGGCGCTTGAGCGGGCACGCCTCGGCGAGCTGCTGGCGCGACAACAGCTCGCCGCCACAGAACGGGCGCTCGAGCTGGCGCGACAGCAAGGTCGTCTGGCCGAGCTGGAGCAAGCCTTGTTAATCACGCGCATCGCCTATCTGGAGGAGCGCGTGGAGCTACCGCGCGACATCCTCGAGGCGCAGCTCGAAGAACTCAACGCCACCAAGAAGGAGATGCGGGCTCAGATCGACGCCCTGCAACGCACCGGCGATCAGGCGGAAGCCGACCTCTACCGCACGCGCCAGCAGCTCGCCGGTGCCAACGGAAACGCCGAGCAAGCGGCATTGGAGGAATGGGCCGCCGCGCGCCAAGCTGAGCTGGCGGCGGCCCGCACCGGGGTCGATAGCTTGGTCTCGGCGATCGCCAACCTCGAACAGATGGCCCGTCTGTGGGAACAGCGTTACCAACTGATGCATGACCCGGAAGCGCTCGACCTGTCTGGCTTGATGCGCCAAATCATCATGGAGACGACCACGGCCATCAACGAGAAGGATGCCATCGAGAGTCGGTTGAATGCACTGCGCTCGATCCAACTGGCACAGACACGGCGCTTGCGCGATGCCGGCCTCGATGCGTCGGTGCGCGAAGCGATGGCGGTGCGCAGTGCCGCGCATGAGCTGGCCGAGCGTTACGGGCGCGAGCTGCTCGAGACGCAGGAGGAGCTGATCGCGCTGCTGCAGGGCATGCGCCCGCAGGCCGAGGCGCTGGTTGAGCAACGGAACCTGTCACTGCAGTTGCTACAGGCGCAAGAGACCTTGGCGAACTGGTGGGAGGCCGAGGTGCTGGTGATCGACGATCAGAGCATCCGCGTGCGCGATCTGATCACGGCGCTGGCGATGTTTCTCGTCGTGCTCCTCATCGTCTCGCTGATTCGCATGGGTGCGCGTCGAGCGCTCAATCGGCGTCGAGTGAGGAGTTCAACCATGGATGCGGGCGACCTGCGCCTCGCGCTGTCGGCCATCGCTGGCAATACCAGCCAGTTGTTCGTGCTGATTGCCGCCTTCTTCGTCGCCATGACCTTCTCCGGGCTGGCGAGCCCAACGGTCAAGGACTGGCTCTGGAACCTGCTGATCGTTGCCTTCTACATCCAGCTCGGCATCTGGGCCAACGCGGCGATGTCGGACTACTTCAACCGCAAGCGCACACGCCAAGAGATGCGCGATCCGTCCACCGTCACCGGCTACGGCGTGATGATGGTGTTCTTCCGCGTCGGTATGTGGATCACCGTCGTCGTCTCGCTGCTGGCCTACTTCCAGTATCCGGTCGCTGGACTGCTCGGCGCCCTCGGTGTTGGTAGTGTCGCGGTCGGCTTTGCGTTGCAGAACATCCTCGGCGATGTCTTCAGCTCGATGGCGATCATCCTCGACAAGCCGTTCCGGGTCGGCGACTTCGTCAAGGCCGGCGACACCCTCGGGGTGATCGAGTACACCGGCGTCAAGACCACGCGCATCCGCAGCCTCTCCGGCGAGCAGGTGGTGCTATCCAACAGCGACATCCTCAGCAGCCGCATCCATAACTACAAGCACTTCAAGGAGCGGCGCATCGCGTTTAGCATCGGCGTCGTCTACCAGACCCCCCGCGCGCTGCTAGAGCGCATTCCCGACATGCTGCGCGAGGCCGTCGAAGAGCAGCCACGCACGCGTTTCGATCGGGCACACTTTGCCGAATACGGCGACTTCGCGCTCATGTTCGAGGTGGTCTACTACGTGCTGAGCCCGGATTACGTGATCTATATGGATGTCCAGCAAGGGATCAATCTCGGTATCCACCGCCGCTTCGAGGAGGCGGGTATTAGCTTCGCTTACCCAACGCAGGAGCTGATCCTGCGCCGCGGGCCGCCGTTGGTGGCTGACCGCGAAGCCGGGCATGCTGGCATCTAAGGCGCTTGCATCACTCAGCCGCGTTTGCGGCCCTAAATACATACCCACCGGATGCAGGCCAGCCGCGCTGGCATGCCCCGGTGCATCTCTCACTGCAAGCGTACCGCCTGGTCGCCTACGGACTCTGCGGGATAACAAACGTTTTGCGGATGTTCAGTGCAGACTTAACAACCACCGGCCAGCCCTTTTAAGGTGCTCAGGGAGCGAGCGCTCCAGCTAAGAGTTTAGCCGTCGAGATATGAGGCTTATCCTTGTGCTTCGTGCGTGGTGTGCGCGGTTTCTTCGCCCCTCGGGTGGTCTTGCGCAGCTTCTTCAGATTGACCTGCTGAGCCAGGGCCAGCAGCAAGGCGCAGAGCTGAGCCCGATCCGCCTGCGCAAAGACGTCCCAGTGTTGCGTCTCGACGGCGATGTCGA
>PWTO01000001.1 GCA_003562815.1 Chromatiaceae bacterium
TCGCCGTGCTGACCTCCTGCACCTCTTGCTGGGAGAGATGCTTGAAGACCTCGGCGGCACCGTCGTCATGCAGTGCCAGCATCAGGATCGCGCTGCGCTGCGCACCGTTGAGGCCTTCGAGAGGATCGGTGTTGGGTTCGGTCTCAGCGGGACTCATCTCTTCAACCAGTTGCGCACAATCAGGGCGACGATCTGCGGGTCACGTTGCGCCATTTCACGCAGCTCGGCCAGCTTTTGTTGATAGCCTAAGGCTTTGTTGCGGCGCGGCTTGTCGTAGATCTCGGCGTCTTCTGCATCCGTATCGGCGTCTTCGTCCTCTTCTTCGTCACCGACCTTCGCATCCACTCCAGCTTCGCTCGTCTCCGGGGCCTGTGGTGGGCGCGTGTAATGCTTGATGAAGGGGCGCAGCAGGAGCAGATAGACCAGCAAGAAGCCGACGATCCACAGCAGCGGTTGACCGAGCATGACCGCAAGTTCGATCGTCTCTGGGTCTTGCCACCACTCGGGCGCGGGCCCCGGATCTTGCCGGCTGAAGGCGCTGCTGACGACCGCAATACTGTCGCCGCGTTCCGCCGAGAATCCCATCGCCTCTCGGGCTAGGCGTTCCACCTGTGCAAGTTCCTCCTCGCTCGGCGCCACGGTTTGCCACTCGCCGTTCTCGTCGCGTTCGCCGCGATGATCGACCACCACCGCCGCCGAGAGCCGCTGCACCAGCCCGCGTTGTTGGCGCAAATGGGCCACGCTACGGTCGACTTCGTAGTTGACCACGTCATCACGCTGCAGACTCCTGGTGCCCGCAAACGGTGCCGGCGCGCCCTCGGCGTCATCCTCGTCCGCCTCGTCCTCGTCCTCCGGTTCCGGCAGGTCGATCGGCGAGGGCGCCACCCCAGGCGGGGTATTGCTGAGCGCGCCCGGAATGCCACCGATCAGATCATCATCCCCAGTATAGCTGACGTTGGATTGACGACTGCGGACCGAGGCCTCATTCGGCGGCTGATTGGGCGCATAGCGCTCGGAGGTCTCCTCGCGGTGGGAGAAATCGATTTGCGCCGAGATCTGCGCGCGCCCCCGGCCGGTGCCGAAGATGGGTTCCAGGATGCCCTCGACGCGGCGCTGATAGGCGCGCTCCACCTCGTCCCGGTACTCCAGTTGAGTGACGTCCAGCTTGTCCGGATCTGCCGTCTGCGAGAGCATGCGCCCGCGCTGATCGACAATGGTGACTTCTTCGGTCGCCAGCTCCGTCACGCTGCTCGCCACGAAATGCCGGATGGCGTTGACTTGGCCCTCGCTCAAGACGCGCCCGCCATGGAGGGTGAGCACCACCGAGGCCTTAGCCGGCTCGCGTTCGCGCACGAAGACCGAGGGTTTCGCCATCGCGATGTGCACCCGCGCGCGTTCCACCGGCGCGAGTGACTCGATCGAGCGCGACAACTCCCCTTCGAGCCCACGCTGGTAGTTGATCTGCTCGGCAAACTGACTGATGCCGAAGGGCTGATCTTCCATCAGCTCGAAGCCGACATTGCCACCGCGTGGCAGACCCTCCTCCGCTAACTGCATGCGCAGGCTGTGGACGCGATCGCCGGGCACCAAGAGCGCCTGGCCACCTTGGCTGAATCGATACGGCACGCCGCGGGTATCCAGTGCGCTGATGATGCGCCCGCCGTCGGCCTCGCTGAGATTGCTGAACAGCACCCGATAGTCGGGCGCACGTGCCCACAGCAGCAGCGCGATGATCAGCGCCACCAAGGCCGCGCCGCCAACGAGTAGGACGACGGGCAGGTTGCCGCGCGCTAGTGTTTGCAGCCGTTGAAGAGGACTATCGGCGCTCGTGCTGGTGTCGCTCCCATCACTCACGCGCGCCTCCCGCAGGGAGCGTTACACGCCATCCTGGGCATCGTTAGGTTGGGAACATGCAGATCATGGGGGAAAGCTGGCATCCGTTCGTCCGGGTTGGCCGTCCGTTCTGCCGAAGAAGTATTAAGGCGACACACTATCGAACTGAAGTGGCTCGGGCAAACACGGGAATAAGGCGAGTTTATCCGGCTAATTAGAGCGACCCCTGGGAGGCCGAGGCTGCTAGGGTCGATCATTGATCAGCCACTCGTGAAGCCATAGGATACCCTAAATATGCCGATTCCTAGCCATGCTCGAGAGGCGCTGACCGTATGAGCAGCCCACCCAGTCTGGAGCCGGCCCTTGCCGCGATGCGCCAGTTGGCCACCCAGGCCAGCGCTACGAGCGCGACCCATTCGGCAGGTCCAGTCGCTGCCGGTGGCTTCGCCGGTGAGCTGCGCGCATCGATTCAGCGCATCAACGCCTTGCAGACGGATGCAAAGGTGAAAGGCGAGGCGTTTCAGGCCGGTGACCCGGAGATTACGCTGAACGATCTGATGATCGACATCCAAAAGGCCAGTGTGGCCTTCCAATTTGGTCTCCAGGTGCGTAATCGGCTGGTCACCGCCTATCGTGACGTGATGAACATGCAGGTGTGAGCGTGATGGTCCAAGCCGGTCCGCTCAGACCTCCAGCGTGATCAGTCCACCCGGTACCGTCTTCATCTCATCGATGTGTTGGATGAGGCGAAGCACTTCTTCCGGTGGCACCTGGCGGATCAGATCACCGGACTCCTGGTCCACGATGCGTACGATCAGGCGCTCGCCTGGGTCGCTCAGTTCGAACTGGACGCCGTATTGATTCATGACCTCGTTCACCCGCTGCAGAGGCTCTTCGAGTTCGCTGCGACCGGGGGCTTGGTTGCTCTCGACTTGGACGAGCGCACTGCCTGCGGTGGGCAATGCCTGCATCAATGACTCGATGCGCTGGCGCGGGTTGAGGTGATTGACCGAAGCTGTGTTCGGTGCGGTTTGGTTGATGTCGGAGATCGAGGACGACATGATAGTCTGGCTCCCTTATCAGGATGGTTGGTGGTTGCTTGGCTCGAAGACGCGGCGGGGATAGGGACTATCGGCCAAGCGCACCGAAACTTTAGCAGGCGTGCGGTTGCGCTCGACCGTCGCAACCGAGGTGGCGTTGGCCATGCAGCCGAAAGACTCGACAAACCGTCAAGGATTCAAGGGGTTTACGAACGACGCCTGTCCGTTTTTGCCTTGTCATGCCGGTGTCAAGCGAGAATTTAACTGTCTTTTTTGTTATTGTCCCCTCATCGCGTATGAGTGTCCGGGTCCCTACGAGGTCTTCACGGACGCGCATGGTTTGACCCGCAAGGACTGCAGCGCTTGTACGCTCCCCCACGATGGCTACCAGGCCTCGTGGGCCTTCATCCAACAATGGCTGGCGAAGCCGGTGGTCTGGAAGGGCCACCCTCAGCATGAGCGTTACATGCGCAAGGCTCGCCGCAAGCCGGAACAGAGGCCGGGGCCGGCCGAGGACTGCGAGGGTTAGTCGCGCCATCGGCGCAACCACGCGGCTCCGGCACGCGCCACACAGGCCTCTTCGTTCAAAACCGGACCCAGCACACAGTTATGACCGATCGCACCGCCCTCCTGAAGCAACGCCTCGCAAAGACCATCCTCATCCTCGACGGTGCCATGGGCACCATGATCCAGCGCCGCAAGCTGGAGGAAGCCGA
>PWTO01000124.1 GCA_003562815.1 Chromatiaceae bacterium
ATTGGTGCCGACCACGCGCACATTGCCCGGCTCGACGCCGCGCAGCCGCTGACCGATACGCTCGAGACAGGCCAGGGCGCGCTCGCTGACCTCGGGCAGTAGATCCTTGTCCTCGGTGAGACCCTCGCCTAAGCGCACCATCTCCTTGTAGCGGTCGATGACCTGGAGGGTGCCGCCATCCATGCGGGCGACCAGCAGATGAAAGGAGTTCGAGCCCAGATCCACCGCCGCGAAGCTGTCCGGCGGCGCGGGCGGGGCTGGATCGGTGGCGACGGAGACGGCGGCGTCGGCCATACAATTCTCGCAAGCGTTGACGGCATCGGCGCCAGAGTATAGTCGCTTTGCTTTCGGAGGGCAGCGGCCCTTCTAATCCGTCAGCCAGGCGAGTAAAGCGCTCACGGCCTCGGGATCGGCGAGCGCTTCGGCCAGCGCGTCGATCTCCTCGGCCAGCGGCCGATCCTGCTCCAGCGGCGCGATGCGCTCGCGAACCCAAGCGCAGCAAGCGCGCGAGGCCGGGCTGAGCGAGGCCCAGCCGCGCCAGTCCGCCGCTTGCGCGAGGACCATGGCTTCGATCGCCAGGATGCGATAAAGATGCTCAAGGCTGGTGCCCGCGCGCCGCGCGGCCAGGGTCGCCATCGGCACGATGTCTTGGTTGTTGGCGTTGGTCGGAATCGATTGAATCGATGCCGGCATCGCCTCGGCGCGCAGTTCCGCCACCAGTGCCGTGGCGCTCACTTGCGCTCCCATGAAGCCGCTGTGCAAGCCGGTCGCGTGCGGTTGCCCGAAAGCGGGCAGGCCGGCGTTGAGGCTCGGATCGGTGACCCGGGCGATGCGCCGCTCGCTGTACAGGGCCATCTGGATCAGGGCGTTGTTCAGGTGGTCGCTGGCGAAGGCGAGGTGCTGGCCGAAGAAATTGCCGCCGTGCAAGACCTGGCCCTCGGCGACGAACAGCAGCGGATTGTCGGTCACGGCATCGAGTTCGATGCGCACCATCTCGGCATGCTGTTCGATCACATCGAGTACCGCACCGAGCGCCTGGGGCGCGCAGCGCAGGCTGTAGGCATCCTGCGGCAAGGGTTGCCGCTGGGCGATGTCGGCATCCATCGCCGGCAGCCTGACGCCCTCGGCCTGCCAGGGGAGCAGGGCGCCGCTGTCCGCCGAGAGCGACCACAGCCACCGGTGGAGCCGTTGTTGCCCTGGGTGCCGGCGCAATTCGCCAAAGCCTGGATGGAAGGCCTCGCGATGGCCGCGCAACAGCTCCGCGTAGAGCAGCACGCATAAGGTGCTGATGCCCAGCGCCCGCCGCGCGCGGGTCGCATTCAGGACCGCCATCCCCGCTGTCGCCGAGGTGCCGTTGACCAAGGCGATGGCGTCCTTGCCCTGCAAGCGCAGCGGTTCCCATCCCAGCGCTTGATGGGCGGCGGCGCTGCTCATCCAGGCGCCGCCGCGCAGACGCACGCGCCCGGCGCCGCTGAGCGCGCGGGCGAGATGCGCCAAGGGTGTCAGGTCGCCGCTCGCGCCGACGCTGCCGCGCGCCGGCACCTCGGGCAGCACATCCGCGTCCAACCAGTCCAGCAGGCGCCTGACCAGAGCCGGATCGACGCCGGAGTATCCGCGCACCAGGCTCAGCAACCGCGCCAGCATCATCGCCCGGGTCTGCGCCGCTGACAGCGGCTCGCCGACGCCCGTGCACAGGTGCGCGACCAGATGTTGCTGCAACTGCGCCGATTGGCGCGGATCGACCTGCGTGCTCGCGAGCGGGCCATAACCGGTGGTGACGCCGTAGATGCGTTGTCGACGCGCGCTCGCCTCGCACAGGAACCGATGCGCCTCTTCAAGCGCCCGCCATTCGACCGGGGTGGGCTCGAACGCGCCGCGTCCGAGGGCGATGGCTTCGACCGCGTCCAGGGTCAAGCGCGGCTCAGGCATGTCAGGCTGCCCTCGCGCTCACGTCGGCCAGTCGCTGAGCTTGCCCAGCGCAGTGCGCGGGAGCGAAGCACCATAGGTGATGCTGACAGGGCGCTCCGCTGCCGGCCACTGGGCTGTGGCACGGGCGATATCGGCCTCGGCCTCGGCCTCGCCTGCGACGGGGACGACGAAAGCCTTCAGACGCGGCGCGGCGGCGCTGGTTGGCCGCACGGCGCAGGTTGCGACACTGGCCAGCGCCTGCAGCCGTTGCGCGACATGGGTTGGGCTGACGTTGACGCCGCCGATCGAGATCGCCGCATCGTAACGTTCGCCCAGCCTCAAGCGACGCTCATCGAGCCACTCGGTGTGATCCGGCAAGGGGACGATCGCCCCGCTGCGGTGTCGGAGCTGGGTGGCGTCGTGGCGTTGCCAATGTGCGAGCAAGGTATAGGGCGCATCAGGCTGCCAGCGGGTCGCGATACCGCCGGTTTCGGTGCTGCCGTAGATGTCCAGCAGCCCGCTCAGGCCTTTGCTCGGCTCACCAGTCAGGTTCGCAGCCAGGCCCCTAGTGAGATCTCCAGTCCGGTCCTCAGGCAGATCCTGACCGAGCAAGGCGGCATGGGTCGCGGGCGCGAGCGTTGCCGTCGAGGAGACGCCCAGGATCGGCGTGGGCCAGTCGGCGTTGGCACGCGTGCGCTCGGTGCGCGTGCGCGCCAGGTAATCCCAGCGCGGCGGGACCGTGACCAGCAGGTCTCCGACGCCGAATGCCGGCGGTGCTGCGGTCTGAGCCCAGACTCTGGGCACCCCCATCTGCTCGGGGAGCGCGACACCGAGCATGAAACCATAGAGATGATGGAGCGGAAGCCAAGCGACCACCCGCTCGATGGGCGCGACCTCGGTCAAGCGCTGATGCAAGGCCTCGGCCTCGCTGGCCAGATGCGCCCAGGGATGGACGTGGCTGGTCGGCGCGCCCGTGCTGCCCGAGGTCTGAAAGGCCAGGCCAGAGGTCGCGCCGACGGCCTCGGCAACGAAGGCGATCCAGTCGTCGACGTCGCGCAGCAGCAACAGGCGATCCTCGGTGCCGGTCTCGTGCAGGCGGAAGAAGGCGTTGACGCTGGCGGCCAGATGCAGCCGCTCCAGCGAATCGAGCGGCACCGAGGCATCCCACGCGGGCGGGGTCTCGGTGCCACGATGGGCCGATAAGGCCGCGCCCAGCAAGGACCTCAGGACATCCCCGCAGGCGGCCTCGGACAACCCATCGGAGGACAACCCCTGGGTCATGCGGGGTCTGGCCTCAGAGTCGTTTGACGAAGATCCAGTAGCTATCGTCGACCAACGCCTTCTTCATATGCACCTTCACCTTGGTCGGCTGCATCTTGTAGTCGAACACATACTCGAACATGGTGGCGAGGTTGCCCTTCGCGACGCCATCCTTGAAGCGGCCCTGGAACTCCTGGCTCTTGGTGCAGGGTGCGACCTCCTCAAAGAAATTCTTCCCGATCACGCTCTTGGGGTCGCGTCCGGTGATTCCGCCCTCGGCGGCGTTGTATTGGAGGATGTTGCCGCTGGCGTCAAGCTGAATCGCGCCGAACGCCAAATTGTCAAGATCCTGCTCACTCATCGAGGCAAGGGTATTTTCGATATCGTCGCTGCCGAAATGTACGATGTCCAC
>PWTO01000230.1 GCA_003562815.1 Chromatiaceae bacterium
ATAACAGCCCACCTTCGATCCGGCTTAACTGACCATCCCAGGCCAGCACCAGCAGTAAGACCGAGACGCCGATCATCAACGGCACATCGAGGCGCAGCAGTTTTTGTGAGACCACTAAGGGTGACACCAGGGCGGCCAGCCCCAAGATGAGTAAAATATTACAGATATTACTGCCGACGATATTGCCGATAGCGACATCCGGTTGACCGAGATAGGCCGATTGCACCCCCACGGCCAATTCGGGGGCGCTGGTGCCGAACGACACCACAGTTAAGCCGATGACCAACGGTGAAATGCCGGAGGCTTGGGCCAGCCGCGAGGCTCCGCGCACCAGCCATTCGGCACCGGCGACGAGCAGCACAAAACCGAGTATGAACAGAATCAGGGTTAGCAACATGGGGGGCAAGTGATAGGATCGAGTCGAGTTATAATCATTCTATCTAAAAACCGATTGACTGAGGCAAATTCATGAGCTGGCCGAATAACCGATTGACCCAACTGCTTGGCATTGACTATCCGCTGATTCAGGCACCCATGGCCGGTGGCATGACCACTCCAGAACTGGTGGCCGCCGTCTCTAATGCGGGTGGTCTGGGTTCCCTAGGGGCGGGTTATATGAAACCCGAGGCGATCCGGCAAGCTATTGCCGCGATTCGGCAACGCACGGACCGGCCTTTTGCCGTGAATTTATTTGTCTCTGAACCGATGAAAGAAGAAGCGCAGCGGGTAATCAGCGCTAACCGCCTACTAGCCCCTTATCGGGAAGCGTTGAACTTGCCTGAACCCGAACCCCTGCTCAGCGCGGTTGCCGATTACACCGAAGAGCTGACCGTATCACTGGAAGATTCCTCGGAGATGTGGGTCAGCACCGGGGCGAATTATAATGAACAGGTGGCTGTGTTACTGGAAGAGGCGGTTGATATCATTAGTTTTACTTTTGGTGTTCCCTGTGATACCGAGGTCGAAACTTTCAAAAAACGTGGCATTACCACCATGGGCACAGCCACCCATGTGTTGGAAGGGATTTTGCTTGAAGAGATTGGCATTGATATTGTGGTCGTTCAGGGCATGGAGGCCGGAGGGCATCGCGGTACGTTTATCGGCTCTGCAGAGCAGGGACTATGGAGCCTGATGACCTTAATCCCGGTATTAGCCGACCAACTACAGATTCCAATAGTTGCTGCAGGTGGCATTATGGACGGACGCGGTATCGCGGCTGCCCATCATCTCGGGGCTGCTGGGGTTCAAATGGGGACAGCATTTTTGACGACTCCCGAGAGCGGTGCCCATCCCCTGTATAAGCAAGCCCTGCTGGACACGACCGAAATGTCCACGGTTCTGACTAAAGTTTTTTCCGGCAAACTGGCGCGAGGGTTGCAGAACCGCTTTGTTGCTGAGTTAAGTGCAGCCGAGGAGCAATTGCCCGGCTACCCCATCCAGAATGCCCTGACCCGTGACATCCGCCGTGCGGCTGCCGAGCATGATATGCCCGAATTGATGTCGTTGTGGGCGGGTACAGGCTGCGCTCTGTGCCAAGCTAAGCCGGTAGCGGAACTGATGCGCCAATGGCTGGATCAAGCCGCTCAGTGTTTAAAACCGTAACCGTTCAGCCCCCTTGGCTGATCCGGGTTTCATGACGATTGTGGCAGAATAGTAGGGCGGTTTCGCGCCAGCAAACCGCCTTTTCAAGCTAATCTGAATTCTCCGTCGACAGCTCCGCCTGTCGCAAAACGAGCTGCGTCGCACCTTCCGCCAGGTCCGGTGGGTATCCGTACCTGGCTAGCAACCGCCGAACATTCCGCCGCAGATTCGCCCGCACCGACTCGCGTTGTGTCCAGTCCAGCTTCGGCATCTTCTTGACCATTTCGGTCAGCTCGCGGGCCAGGAGTCGCAGCGAATCACTCTGCATCGCTTCGCGGGCCGACTCATTCTCTGCCAAGGCGTCGTAGAACGCCGTCTCCTCACTGCTCAGGCCGAGTTCCTCGCCGTGCTTCTGAGCATCGCGCAGGTGCTTCGCCAAATCGATCAGCCGGGCGATCATTTCTGCGGTGCTGATGGCCTTGTTCGTGTAGCGCAGCATGGCGTCTTCGAGCGCCTCCCGGAACTTCTTGCTCTGGACGAGGTTGGTGCGCTCGGTGATGCGGATCTGGTCGTTCAGCAGTTTGCGCAGCGTCTCCAGGGCTAGGTTCTTCTGCTCCAGTGCGGCTACCCGGCCGAGAAATTCGTCGCTGAGGATATCGAGACGCGCTTCTTCCAGGCCAGCCACGGCGAACAGATCGACCACGTCGTCGGCATCGACTGCACCGCCAATCACCTGACGCACGGCCGCGTCGATGTCATGCCGACGCGCGTGACCTTGGCCACCGTCATTATCATCGGCTAGGCGCTTGCGGATCATCGCGACCACGCGCTGGAAAAAGGCCAGATGCGGGGTGATGGCTTCGGTTTCCGGGCGCGGCACCGCCAGCGCGAAGGCCGCCGACAGTTCCTTGACCAGCATACGCAAGCGCGTCCAGCCGTCGTTCTGCCCGAACACGTGGTCGATGTCGCGCAGGTAAACTGGCAGGACATCTTCAGGTGCCGCGTCGAGCGCCTGCCCGTAGTCGCAGCCGTGAAAGAAGTCGCGCAGTTTCTCGAACGCGGCCTGCATCGCGGGAACCGCCTCGTCCTGCACCTTCCGGATCGCTTCGCCGGTGCCACCCGCCTGGGTGTAGGTGGCCAGGGCATCGGCCAACTGGTCGGCCAGTCCCAGCAGATCCACGATCAAGCCGCCGGGCTTGTCGCCATAGACTCGGTTCACCCGCGCAATCGCCTGCATCAGGTTGTGTCCGGCCAGCGGCTTGTCCAGATACAGGGTATGCGCTGGCGGACAGTCGAAGCCGGTCAGCCACATATCGCAGACGATCACCAGCCGCAGCTCGTCGTCCGGCGCTTTGAAGCGCTCGGCCAGGCGCTTGCGGGCTGCCTTGGTGCGCAGGTGGCTGCGCAGCGGCTCCGGGTCGTCGGCCGATCCAGTCACGACCACCTTCATCGCGCCCCGTTCGTCATCGGCGTCGTGCCAGTCGGGGCGCAGCACGCGAATCGCTGCATACAGCCGCGCGGCGATATCGCGGCTCATGGTGACGATCATCGCCTTGCCTTCCATCGCAGCCCGGCGTTTCTCCCAGTGCGTGACGATAAACGACGCCAGTCGCTCGATACGCTCCTGGGCGCCGACCAAGGTTTCCAAGGGCACGCGGATGCGATCCTCTGCTTCCTCTCCGCTGCGATCGGCACCGGTGATGTATTCGATTTCTTCCTCGGCTACGCGTGCGCCTTCGTCATCGATCTTCAGCTTGATGATGCGCGATTCGTAGTAGAGCGGCTTGGTCGCGCCGTCCTCAACGGCCTGGCGGATGTCGTAGACGTCCGCGTACTCGCCGAAGACATGAATGGTGTTCTTGTCGTCGCCCTCCAGCGGTGTGCCGGTGAATCCGACAAACGTCGCGTTGGGCAGCGCCTCGCGCATCCAGCGCGCACCGCCCTCGACGAAGCCGTACTGGCTGCGGTGCGCCTCGTCGGCC
>PWTO01000236.1 GCA_003562815.1 Chromatiaceae bacterium
GATAACGGAGACCGCTATGACCATGCTCCCCGATGTGCTCCCCGATGCACTCCCCCGCTCGATCCCAGACTCGCTCGATGCCTTCGAGTGCGATCTCGATGAACTTGAGACCGCCGAAGACTTCCTCGACTACTTCGGCGTCGCCTTCGAGCCGGCGATCGTGCAGGTCAATCGGCTGCATATCCTGCAACGCTTTCACGATTATCTCGGCGAGATCGACGAGCCGCCGGATAGCGCCGCCGCCCGCTACCGACTCCATGCCGACCTGCTACGCGGCGCCTATCAAGACTTCGTCGGCTCCGATGCGCGCACCGAGAAGGTGTTTCGCGTCTTCAAGATGCGCGAGCCGCGCCAGGTCAGCGTTGGCCTCGATCAGCTCCTCGCCAGCCGCAGCGGCGCCTCTCGTCGGCCCGAGCAGACGGTCTGATGCAACCGCTTTACGACTACGGCGACGAGGTCCGGGTGCGGCGCAATGTGCGCAACGACGGCACCTTTCCAGGCCAGCCAACCGGTGCGCTGCTGGTGCGCCGCGGCAGTACCGGCTATGTGCGCGATGTCGGCAGCTTCCTGCAGGATCAGATCATCTATAGCGTGCATTTCCTCGACGGCGATCGCATCGTCGGCTGCCGCGAGGAAGAGCTGCAGCCGGCTAGCGCTCCCTGGACGCCGAGCCGCTTCGAGTCGCGCGAGAAGGTCGCGGCGCGCATCGCGCTCGGTCGCGGCGGGCGCGTGCTGGTCGAGCAAGGCCGCGTCGGCGAGGTGATCAAGGTGCTGCGCGGGCCGGCCACGACCGAGCAGACTGGCGAGGTCGCCTACCATGTGCTGTTTCCCGGTTGCAGCCTGTTGCAGGTTCCCGAATCCGCTTTGGAGTCGGCGCCCGCGTCTGCGGTCGCGCCAAGCGAGGACGTCAGCACCGACACTCAACCAGCCATCGCGGAGCAGCGTCCATGAGTGCCTCGCAGGCCAGCGAGCCCGAGGGCTATCGCTACCATCTCCTGCGCGCCGCCACCGCCCGTTTTAAGCGCAACATCCCGGCCCTGTCTCGCGAAGAACTCGCCGACGCCGAGCGTCAGGCCACGCAAAGCTTCGCTCTCGAAGAGCAAGTCTTAAACAGCGCCGAGGCGCACGATGTGCTGATCTCGGACACCCAGGTCCAGCGCGCCTATCAAGCGGTCAAGCAACGCTACGCGCAGCAAAGCGACCTCGAGGCCGACCTCAAGCGTAACGGCCTCGACAGCGGTCAGCTACGCCAGGCCTTGCGCCGCGAGCTGATCTTCGATGCCGTGATGCAGCGCGTCGGCGCCCGTCACGCGCCGATCACCGAGGCCGATGAACGGCTTTTCTTCGAGCTACATCGCGAACGCTTCGATGCGCCCGAGACCCGCACCGCGCGCCACATCTTGATCACCATCAACGACGATTACCCCGAGAACCGCCGAGCCGCCGCGCGCGCGCGCATCGAGGCCATCGACGAGCGCCTGCGCGCACCGGACAATGATCCAACGGCCTTGCTCGGCGCTTTCATCGACGCAGCGCGCACAGGCTCCGAATGCCCGAGTGCGATGGAAGGCGGTCAGCTCGGCACGCTCGGCCGCGGTAAGCTCTATCCGGTGCTCGATGCCGCGCTGTTCGAACTCGCGCCAGGCCAGCTCAGCGCTGTGTTGGAGTCCGAGATCGGCTTTCACCTGCTGCTGTGCGAGGCCATTCACCCCGCCAAGACAGTGACGTTCAGCGATGCGCGCGAGCGCATCCATCAGGCCCTGGAGCAACGCCGCCGCAAGGAGCAACAACGCCAATGGTTGGCGAGCCTGAGCGCCTAAGGTGTCTCGCCTGGCTACAAGCCACGCGGGGGCGTCTAAAACCGCAACATCTCACCGCCAAAATATTTTAGCCACAGCAGCGATAGTAAAAACGACACACTGAATACGATCACGCGCAGATATTTCGAGGCGGCGCTATCGGACACTTGCGACCAGCGAATTGAGGCGAAACCTACCACAAGCAAAATCCCACCGATCGGCGCGAAGACAAACTCGGTTGAGGCGACCAGTAAATATTGATACACCATGACCGCACCGACCACCTGGCCGATCAATCCGGAAATCAGCGCGGGTATCTTCAAAAACCGTCGAACATGGGCAAAAACGTCGGTATGTTGCAGCCAGGAGATAAAAAAGATCAACGCCACAAAAAAGCAATAAATCGCAAAAATGACAACCGCGATATCGTTGAGATAGGGGGTCGGGTCCTCTTCTTGCTCTAAACAGCGTTCAGGGGCAAAGCCTAAAAAGAGCACACCGCCGGAGACGAACGCGATCAGCAGCAACGCAAACTGCATCAATCTATTTTTCAGCGTTGTGATTGTCATCGTTTCGTTTTCTCTTGAAGGGGCGCAATAACAACAAAAAGGCCGGCACCATGAAAGCCGCGACAAAGGCCAGCGCGAACAGAATCAGCGGCGCGTTCTCAAAGGATTCGCGAAGATGCCCAAGGTAGGGCAGTGGCACCAGAAAAAACACCACCAGCAAGGCAAGGAGTACCCACAGTGGGATCGCTCCCCGTTGGGATCTGCTTATTTTCATCAGTTTACTCTCTTCCAGCATCCAGCATTCGGATTCTGCCTGAATTCGCCTAGATTCGCAGCGTCTTAGCCAGGTTATCGACTTTCCGAAGCCCTCCCGACACCGCGCCGGCCTGGCACTCCTCTCGTCGGAGATATGATACAGTCCCAGAGCGGCGGCGCTGCCCCTCGGCGATCAAACTCGTCAACACAACGCCTCAGACACCTGTTCCGATCACCCGTCTAGGAAACCGCTATGGCCCTCGTCAAGAAAACCTCCGACAGTTCTTCGGCGTCCGCGAGCACCCCGGATAGCCGCGCCAACAATGCCGCCGCCACCCGCGAAGCGGAAGCCCAGCGCAAACGGGCCCGCACCCTGGCCAAGCAACAGCAGGCGGCCGAGCGCATCGCCTCGGCCACGGCGCAGCTCGCCTCGGGCATCAACGAGGCGGCCTCGGCGGCCGAGGAGCTGAAGCGCTCGTCCGATCAGATCGCCTCCGGCGCCGAGGAGGCCTCGGGCGCCTCGCAGGAGTCGCTGACCGCCTTCAAGCAGGTGACCACCGCGCTGACCCATCAGCTGCAGAATGCCGAGAGCGCGCAGAGCAAGGTCGAGTCGCTGAAGGCACTGATCCTCAATGTGGCCAGCGAGATCGAGACCTTCATCAACAATGTGCGCGCGAGCGCCGAGCGCCAGGGCGAGTCGGTGAAGATGGTCTCCGAACTCGAGCAGCAGGCCTCGAATATCGGCGATATCGTCAACGCTGTGGTGCGCATCGCCGATCAGACCAACCTGTTGGCGCTGAATGCCGCCATCGAAGCCGCGCGTGCCGGCAATCATGGCAAGGGCTTCGCCGTGGTTGCCGACGAGGTGCGCACCCTCGCCGAGACCTCGGAGAAGAGCGCCAAGCAGATCCAGGATCTGGTCGCCCAGATCCAAAAGGAGGTCAAACAGATCTCCGAGGGCATCAACACCTCCGCGACCAAGGTCCAGA
>PWTO01000025.1 GCA_003562815.1 Chromatiaceae bacterium
ATGGAGGAGCTCTCGCGCGAGATCAATGTCGAGGCCGCGCGGCTGGCCCGTAAGACCGCCGACGGTTATTCAACGCCCGACAAGCCGCGCTTCGTCGCCGGTATCCTCGGCCCCACTAATCGCACCGCGTCGATCTCGCCGGATGTCAATGATCCGGGCTTTCGTAACGTCAACTTCGACACCCTGGTCACGGCCTATGCCGAGTCGACCCGCGGGCTGATCGAGGGCGGCGCCGACATCATCCTGGTCGAGACCGTGTTCGATACCCTGAACGCCAAGGCGGCGCTGTTCGCGGTCTGGAAGGTCTTCGACGAGGACGGCGTCGAGCTGCCGATCATGATCTCCGGCACCATCACCGACCAGTCCGGTCGCACCCTCACCGGCCAGACCACCGAGGCCTTCTACAACTCGTTGCGCCACGCCCAGCCGCTCAGTATTGGACTCAACTGCGCGCTCGGTCCGCAGGAACTGCGCCCCTATGTCGAGGAGTTGTCGCGGATTGCCGAGTGCAACGTCTCGGCGCATCCTAACGCCGGTCTGCCGAACGAGCTTGGCGGCTACGATCTCGGCCCCGAGGAGATGGCCGAGGAGGTCAGCGACTGGGCGCGCAGCGGCTTCCTGAACATCGTCGGCGGCTGCTGCGGTACCGGCCCGGAGCACATCAAGGCGATCGCCGATGCGGTCGCCGGGATGGCCCCGCGCGAAGCGAAGGTGCTGGAGCCGGCCTGCCGTCTCTCCGGCCTCGAGCCGATGAACATCGGCGCCGAGACGCTGTTCGTCAACGTCGGCGAGCGCACCAACGTCACCGGCTCGGCGCGCTTCAAGCGGCTGATCAAGGAGGACGATTACGACACCGCGCTGAGCGTGGCGCTGGAGCAGGTCGAGGGCGGGGCGCAGGTCATCGACGTCAACATGGACGAGGGCCTGCTCGAGTCGGCCGAGGCAATGCACCGGTTCCTGAACCTGACCGCCGCCGAGCCCGACATCGCCCGCGTACCGGTGATGATCGACTCCTCGAAATGGGACGTCATCGAGACTGGCCTCAAGTGCGTGCAGGGCAAGGCCATCGTCAACTCGATCTCGCTCAAAGAGGGCGAGGACAAGTTCATCGAGCAGGCGCGACTGTGCCGGCGCTATGGCGCGGCGGTGATCGTGATGGCCTTCGACGAGGTCGGCCAGGCCGACACCAAAGAGCGCAAGGTCGAGATCTGCACCCGCGCCTATAAGATCCTCACCGAGCAGGTCGGCTACCCGGCCGAGGACATCATCTTCGACCCGAATATCTTCGCCGTCGCCACCGGCATCGAGGAGCACAACAACTACGCGGTCGACTTCATCGAGGCCACCCGCGAGATCAAGCGCACCCTGCCGCATGCCAAGGTCTCGGGCGGCGTCTCCAACGTCTCCTTCTCGTTTCGCGGCAACAACCCGGTGCGCGAGGCGATCCACGCCGTGTTCCTCTATCACGCCATCAAGGCGGGGATGGACATGGGCATCGTCAACGCCGGCCAGCTGGCGATCTATGACGATCTGCCCGAGGAGCTGCGCGAGGCGGTCGAGGATGTGATCCAGAATCGTCGTGACGATTCGACCGAGCGGCTACTCGACCTGGCGCCCAAGTACAAGGGCGACGGCTCTAGCGCCGAGAAGGTCGAGGATCAGGAATGGCGCAGCTGGGACGTCAACAAGCGGCTCGAGCATTCGCTGGTCAAGGGCATCACCGACTACATCGAGGAAGACACCGAGGCCGCGCGCCAGGCCGCCGACAAGCCGCTGCACGTGATCGAAGGGCCGTTGATGGACGGCATGAACGTGGTCGGCGACCTGTTTGGCGAGGGCAAGATGTTCTTGCCGCAGGTGGTCAAATCGGCGCGCGTGATGAAGAAGGCGGTGGCCTACCTGTTCCCCTATCTGGAGGCCGAGAAGGAGGCCTCCGGCACCCAGCACGAGAGCAACGGCAAGTTCCTGATCGCCACGGTCAAGGGCGACGTGCACGACATCGGCAAGAACATCGTCGGCGTGGTGCTGCAGTGCAACAGTTACGATGTCATCGATCTGGGCGTCATGGTGCCGACCGAGACCATCTTGCAGCGGGCGCGCGAGGAGAACGCCGACATCATCGGCCTCTCCGGGCTGATCACGCCGTCGTTGGACGAGATGGTCCATGTCGCCAAGGAGATGAAGCGCCAGGGCATGACTCAGCCGCTGCTGATCGGCGGCGCGACGACTTCAAAGGTACACACGGCGGTGAAGATCTCACCGCAGCGCGAGGAGCCCGTGATCTATGTGCCCGATGCCTCGCGCGCGGTCGGCGTGGTCTCGAACCTGCTGAGCAAGACCCAGCGCGACGGCTATGTCGCCGGTATCGTCGAGGAGTATGCCGAGGTCCGCGCCAAGCGCGAGGCCAAGGGCAAGACCAGCAAGCTGATGGACATCGTCGCGGCGCGCGCGAACAAGACCGAGATCGACTGGGCCAGCTATGAGCCGCCGAAGCCGGCGATCCTGGCCGCTGGCGCCGAGCCGGGGCAGGGCAGCGACCCAGCGGCGGCGCTGGCGGCCGCGCTGCCGGGGCTCGATGCCAACGACATCAAGCTCGAGCGCAGTGGCGACGGCGTGATCCTGACCGTCAATAACTATCCGCTCGACGATCTGGTCAAGTACATCGACTGGACGCCGTTCTTCAAGGCCTGGGAGTTGGCCGGCAAGTATCCGGCCATCCTCACCGACGAGGTCGTCGGCAAGGAGGCGCAGCAGTTGTTCGATGACGCGGTGCCGTTCCTCGAGCAGATCGTCAAAGAGCGCTGGCTCAAGGCAAGCTGCGTCTGCGGCTTCTTCCCGGCCAATCGGATCGGTGACGACGACATTGCGATCTACTCGGACGAGGCGCGCAGCGAGGTCACTGCCACCCTGCGCATGTTGCGCCAACAGATGCAGCGTACTGCCGGCAAGGGTCAGCCGAACGTCAGCCTCGCCGATTACGTCGCCCCAGCGGATTTGCACAAGCGCGACTGGGTTGGCGGCTTTGCGGTCACCGCCGGCATTGGCATCGACGAGCACCTAGAACGCTTCGAGGCCGATCACGACGACTACAGCTCGATCATGCTCAAGGCGCTGGCCGACCGTCTCGCCGAGGCCTTCGCCGAGCGGCTGCATGAGCTAGTGCGCACGACGCTCTGGGGCTATAAGCCCGGCGAGCAGCTCGACAACAACGCGCTGATCGCCGAGAAGTACGAAGGCATCCGCCCGGCACCCGGCTACGCCGCCTGCCCGGACCACACCGAGAAGGGCACGCTCTGGGAGCTGCTCAAGCCCGACGAGCGCATCGGCCTGACCATCACCGAGAGCTTCGCCATGCTGCCGACCGCAGCGGTGTCCGGCTGGTACTTCGCGCACCCCCAGTCGCGCTACTTCGGCACCGGCAAGATCATGAAGGATCAGGTCGAAGACTACGCGCAGCGCAAGGGCTGGACGCTGGAGCAGGCCGAACGCTGGCTCTCGCCCGTGTTGGGCTATGATCCGCAGTAGGGGG
>PWTO01000180.1 GCA_003562815.1 Chromatiaceae bacterium
CGACACCAACGGCGAAACCCGGCACTGCGGCGCCCGCGACCGGACTGACGTGGGCCTGGCCGGTCTCGGGGCGCCTGCTGCAGCGCTATCAACCGAATGATCGCACCCGGCAGGGGATTCGCATCGCTGCGGCGGTGGGCACGCCGGTCACGGCGGCGGCCGATGGCGAGGTGGTCTACAGCGGTAGCAGTGGACTCGCCGGTTACGGCACTCTTATTATCGTCAAGCACAGCCCGCGCTATCTGAGCGCCTACGGCTTCAACCGTCGGCTGCTCGTCAGTGAAGGCACGCGTGTCAAGCGCGGCCAGCAGCTCGCCGAGGTTGGTCTGTCAGCGGCTGGTGAGCCGATGTTGCATTTCGAGATCCGTCGTGACGGCGCCACCGTTGATCCGTTGCTGTTCCTACCGGCGGCAGGGTGACCCGATCGACCGCACCGAGGGGGATTCATGCCAGCGGCTAACTCGGATGAGGATCCGGAGACGGATTCCCTTCCCGTTGAGGACGAGCTTCTCCTCGATGGCGAGGAGGTTGACGCGAACGACTCGGAGCTTCTGGAACCCGAGCTCGATGACGTTGAGAGCGACGACGAGGAGGTCTCTGCTTCGGCGTATGCGGCCGCCCCGGTGCCGAGGGCGTCCGATGCGCCGAGCAAACGTTACGCAGCGAGCGATACCGAACTCGATGCAACCCGCCTCTATCTGAACGAGATCGGCGAGTCGAAGCTGCTCTCGGCGGACGAGGAGGTGCACTATGCGCGCCTAGCCCAGCAGGGCGATGAGGACGCGCGCAAGCGCATGATCGTCAGCAACCTCCGGCTCGTGGTGAAGATCGCGCGGCGCTATCTCAACCGCGGGCTGCCGCTGCTGGATCTGATCGAGGAGGGCAACCTGGGCCTGATCCGCGCGGTCGAGAAGTTCGACCCGGAGCGCGGCTTTCGCTTCTCGACCTATGCCACCTGGTGGATTCGCCAGACCATCGAGCGTGCGCTCATGAATCAGACGCGCACCGTGCGTTTGCCCATCCATGTCGTCAAGGAGATCAACGTCTACCTCAAGGCGACACGGGTGCTTTCGCAGCAGCTCGATCATGAGCCGACCACTGAGGAGGTGGCCGAACTGCTCGATAAGCCGATCGCCGAGGTCAAGCGCATGCTCGGGCTCAACGAGCGCACCGCCTCGGTCGATACCCCTTATGGCAAGGATGCCGACAAGCCGCTGGTGGACTTGCTCCAGGATGAGACAGCCCACGATCCCAGCGAGACGATCCAGGACGACGATATCCACAGCAACCTGGATCACTGGCTCGATAAACTCAACGAAAAGCAACGCCAGGTGGTCGAGCGTCGCTTCGGCCTGCATGGCTACGAGCATTCGACGCTGGAACGGGTTGCGCAGGAGCTGGGTGTGACCCGTGAGCGGGTGCGCCAGATCCAAATGGATGCCCTGCGCCGCCTGCGCGATATCCTCGAGAAAGAGGGCTTCTCGCTCGACTCCTTCTTCCAGTGACCGGCGCGGGGCACGCGGCTGCGGACCCGCCTGTTTCAGGCAAAAACCCTATAAAAATAAAGCCTTATTGATGCTGTGGGAGTCGCTTCAGAAGCTGACGGAGATCAACGGAAGCGGTCTCAAATCGCCCAGAATAGGGCCGCAGCGAGCCCGCTTGTCTTGACTTTCATCAATCGATCCAGTCTTATTGCGCGGTCATGTGCCAGGGTCCGGCACGCCGCGACACGCAGCGGGCAGGAGTGCCCTGCCACCTCTTTTTTCCCAGCCTGTTTGGGGGGTCTATGGAAGCCACAGCCGACTATGCCGCGGAGCGAAAATACGACTTCGACGTCGTCCGCTGGTTCACCATCATGGCCGTTGTCTACCTGGTGGTAGGCGCGGCTGTGGGGGTCTACATTGCGTCCGAGCTCGCTTGGCCGTTTCTGAATTTCGATAATCCCTATATTTCCTTCGGTCGGCTGCGGCCCGTGCACACCAACGCCGTCATCTTCGCCTTTGGCGGTTGTACCCTGATGGGCACCGCGTTCTACACCGTGCAACGCACCTGCGGCGTCAGCCTGTGGAGCAACAGGCTTGCCTGGTTCACCTTCTGGGGCTGGAACGCGATCATCGTCCTGGCCGTGATCACGCTGCCGCTGGGCCTCACCCAGTCGAAGGAGTACGCGGAACTCGAGTGGCCGATCGATATCCTGATCGCCGTCGTCTGGCTCGCCTTCACCTTCAACTTCATCATGACCATCGCCAACCGCAAGACCTCGCACATCTATGTGTCGAACTGGTTCTTCCTCGGCATGATGGTGATGATCGTCTACCTGCATGTGGTCAACAGCCTGTCGATCCCGGTCGGCCTGATGAAGTCCTACAGCCTGTTCTCGGGCGTGCAGGACGCGATGATCCAATGGTGGTGGGGGCATAACGCGGTGGGTTTCTACCTCACCGCCGGCTTCCTCGGCATCATGTACTACTTCGTGCCCAAGCAGGCGAACCGGCCCATCTACTCCTATCGGCTCTCGGTGATCCATTTCTGGGCGCTGATGTTCGGCTACGTCTGGCTCGGCGCGCACCATCTGCAGTACACGGCGCTGCCGGACTGGACTGGCTCGCTGGGCGCGGCGGTGTCGCTGGCGATGATCATCCCATCCTGGGGCGGTGCGGTGAACGGCATGATGACTCTGTCTGGAGCCTGGGACAAACTGCGCACCGACTATGTGCTGCGCTTCCTGATCATCGCGCTCGCCTTCTACGCGATGTCGACCTTTGAAGGGCCGGTGATGTCGCTGAAGACCGTCAACGCGCTTTCGCACTACACCGACTGGACCATCGGGCATGTCCATTCCGGCGCGCTCGGCTGGGTCGCGGGCATCTCGATCGGTGCGATCTATCACCTGATGACGCGGCTCTGGCACACCGAGATGTGGTCCGAAAAGCTTGTCAATGTGCATTTCTGGACGGCGACCATCGGCACCGTGATCTATGTGGTCGCGATGTGGGTCTCGGGCATCATGCAGGGCCTGATGTGGCGCGCCTATGACGAGTACGGCACCCTGGCCTACACCTTCGTCGAATCGGTCGCGGCCATGCATCCGTACTATGCGATGCGTGCGGTCGGCGGCGGTATCTTCCTGCTCGGCGCGATCATCATGCTGTTCAACGTGCTGATGACGGTGCTCAAGTCGGCAACCGCCGGCAGTCTACGCGAGGCACGCGGTATGCCAGCCGTGGCCGTCGCCTGAGTCGATCCGAACCGCCAGCATCCCGAGGATTCAACAGACATGGCTGATAAGAACACACCGCCAAAGGGACTGCAGGAGCGCATGGAGCGCAACATCTGGGGGTTATTGATCGTGGTGGCGATCGTGCTCTCGGTCGGGGGCATCGTCGAGATCGTCCCGCTGTTCTACTTGAAGGGCACTCAGGAGGCGCATCGATTCCCCGAGATCATGTGGCAGGAGGCCGGGACCACGCCCATCGTCTCGGTCACCTATGAGACCGATGAGGCGGGGAACCTAGTCCGCTTCAAGACCGGGGATCGAGGCCAGTTCCTGAAAAAGGACACGGGCGAATTCGTGCAGGATCCGAGGCGCGGTCAGGTGCGCGCTGTGGAGACGACCTGGAACTGGAAGCCCGGTGACGGTATTCGCCCGTACACCGCGCTCGAGTTGGCCGGGCGCGACATCTATCAGCGCGAGGGCTGCTATCTGTGCCATTCGCAGCAGGTGCGCCCGTTCCGCGACGAGCGCGAGCGTTATGGCCATTATTCGCTGGCCTCGGAGTCGATGTTCGATCACCCCTTCCAGTGGGGATCGAAGCGCACCGGCCCGGATATGGCGCGCGTCGGCGGCAAGTATTCCGACGCATGGCACCAGCAACATCTGCGTGCGCCGCGCTCGGTGGTGCCGGAATCGGTGATGCCGGGCTACCCCTGGCTCGACAACGAGCGCCTCAACCCGAGCAAGATCCAGCGTCACATGAAGGGGCTGCGCGCGATTGGCGTCCCGTATAGCGATGCCGACATCGAGGCGGCGCCGGGCCTCGTGCATGGCAAAACCGGCATGGATGCGATGGTGGCCTACCTCCAGGTGCTTGGCACCATGGCCAGGCTCGATCCGGGAGTGATGTACCGTGAGTAGCCTCGCGGACTACTTCGAGACCGATTGGGCGGCGATGACGGCGAGCGACTGGGTCGGAACCCTCCTGACCGTCGTCATCTTCGTGCTCATGGGCGTGGCCTATTTCCAGGTCTTTCGGCCCAAGAATCGGGACAAGCTCGAAGCCAAAAAGCACATCCCGTTTGAAGACGATCACGAAGACCTCGGAGAGAACGATGGCTGACCATAATCCGTTTCCGGGCGAAAACAACACCGGGCATTTCTGGGACGACAACATCCGCGAGCTGAACAACCCACCGCCGCAATGGTGGATGATCGCGCTCTGGGCCTCGCTGGCCTGGTTCATCCTCTATGGCCTGCTCTATCCGATGTTTCCGGTGATGCCCTGGCAGTCACAAGAGAGCGGGGGGTTCACGCGGGGCATCCTCGGTTGGTCCTCCATTCAGGAGTTCGAACGGGGCATGGAGCAGGTGACGGCGGTGCGTGCCCAGTACGAGGATCGCATCGCGGACATGAGTGCCGAGGAAATCCTCGCCGATCCGGGCTTGACCCAGTACACCCTGGCCTCGGCGAAAGTGATCTTCGGCGATTACTGTGCCGCCTGCCACGGCAGCGGCGGACAGGGCAACCCCGGCTATCCGGTGCTCGCCGACGACGATTGGCTCTACGGCGGCTCGCTGGCGAAGATCACCGAAACCATCACCAATGGCCGCAAGGGGGCGATGACGGCGCACAAGGATATCCTGACCGAGGCCGAGGTCGATCGGCTCGCGCGCTTCACGGTCGAACTCGCCGATGGGGGCGAGGGCAGCGAGGCCGGCTGGGCGCTGTTCAACGAGAAAGGCTGCACGGCCTGCCACGGGCAAGCGGCCAACGGCATCCTCGCCGAGTTGCCGGATGGCACCATCGTCACGGTGGGCGCCGCCAATCTGACCGACAGTATCTGGCGCTTCGAGCCCGGCGGTTACGAGAGCGCCAGGCACACCATCCTCTACGGCGTGAATCAGCCCGGCATCGAGAACACGCGCGATGCGGTGATGCCGGCCTTCGGCGATGCGGGCGGCAATCTCGAGGGTAAGCTGGACTCAAATCAGATCAAGAAACTTGCGGTGTACGTACATAGCCTGGGTGGCGGCCAATAGGAAATAGAGGAGGGATAACAGGGTGTTGTACTGATGAATGAGACTCCTTCGCGCAGCTCCGGCGCTGCGATCGACGCGCTCTACGCCGAGGCCCATCACTGGGACGTCAATACCGGCGACGAGACCATCCACGCGAAGCGCATTCCCGGCAAATGGCGGCGCATCAAGTGGCTTGCGGCCTCGGTGTGGCTGATCTTCTTCCTCGGCCCCTATCTGCGCTGGAACGGCCACCAAGCCGTGCTGTTCGATATCCCGAATCGGCAATACCACCTCTTCGGCGTCACGGTCCTGCCGCAAGATTTCTGGATGCTCTCGTTACTGTTGCTGTTCTTCGCCATCCTGCTAGCGGTAGTCACCGCGCTGGCGGGCCGGGTGTATTGCGGCTACTTCTGCTTCCAGACGGTGTGGACCGATGTCTTTACCTGGATCGAAGAGAAGCTCGAAGGCAGTCCGCCGCAGCGGCGTCACCTGGACAAGGCCGCGCTCGATGCGAGAAAGCTGCGCATCAAGCTCACCAAGCACACGCTGTGGCTGCTGATCGGGTTTTTCACCGGCTTTAGCTTTGTCGCCTGGTTCTACGGCGCCTGGCCGCTGTGGCGAGATTTCTTTGTCGGCAACGCCAACCTCGCCGTTTATGTCTCGGTGGCCTTGTTCACCGGCGGTACCTATCTGCTCGCCGGCTGGCTGCGCGAGCAGGTCTGCTTCTGGCTGTGCCCCTATGCGCGCATCCAGGGTGTGATGCTCGATCGCTCGACCATCGTCCCCACCTACGACGTGGCGCGCGGCGAACCGCGCGCTCGCCTCAAAAAAGGCGAGCCGACGGCGCAACCAAGCGCGGGCGACTGCATCGATTGCAATCAGTGCGTCGCTGTCTGTCCGACCGGCATCGATATCCGCAACGGACAGCAGGAGGGCTGCATCACCTGCGGCCTGTGTCTCGATGCCTGTGACGCGGTCATGGACAAGGTCGGTCGGCCACGCGGGTTGGTTCGCTATGCCTCCTTGGACGAGGCGCAAGGCAGGCCGGTCAAGGCGATGCTGTTGCGCCCTCGGGTCTGGGTCTACACCGCGATCCTGGGTCTTGCCCTCGTCGGCATTGTGTATGGGCTCTCAAGCCTCGCGGCGATTGAGTTGAAGGTTCTGCACGAGCGTGCCCCGATGTTCGTACAGCTCTCGGATGGCTCCATTCAAAACAAGTACACCCTGAAAGTCCTGAACAAAAGCGAGCAAGATCTCAGCGTCCGCATCCGTGCCGAGAGCGCGGTTCCGATCAGCTTGATCGGAGCCGAGGAGCCGTTGCGCACGACAAGCGGCGAGGTCAAGCCGATGATCGTCTTCGTCAAGATCAAGCGCTCGGACCTCGACGGCGAGCGCATGCCGATCACCTTCCAGGCCACCACCGAACTCGACAATGGCAACGAGATCAACGCGGAGCGTGAGAGCGCCTTCTTTGGGCCCGCTCGCGGAGGAACAGATGAGTAATGTGACAACGGGACCGCTTGCGGCCGGCCTGCGATCGATGCTGGATGTCTCCGCGCGAGAGACCAATTCCGCTTGGGGCAACCCTTGGGTCATGGGCTGGATTGGTCTGATCTTGGTCGTGCTCGCGGTCAACGCAACGATGATCGTGCTCGCCTTCGTGACCAACCCCGGACTGGTGAACGAGGACTACTACGAGCGCGGGCGCAACATCGAGCGGACCCTGACCACCCGCCGCGCCGAGGCGCCAGGCTGGACCATGAGCCTGGATACCCCCGCCGATGTCGCCAAGGAGCGCGCGACAACGGTGCGTTTCCATGTGGTCGATGCCGTCGGCCAGCCGGTGCGCCCGGAGCGGGTGACCTATTACGCCTATCGACCCTCCGATCCCTCGGCGGACTTCTCGCAGCCCATGGTCGAGGAGGCGCCCGGACGCTACGCGGTTAAGGTGCGCTTCGCGCTGGCCGGGCTATGGGACACCCTGGTGGCGGCTGAAACCGATGGTCAAGAGGTGATCTTCGACCAACGCATCGGCGTTGCGAGCCGCTAAGCTGCGCCGAGCGCCGGGGCCTCGATGCTCACGCGCTGCTTCCACTGCGGTCTCCCGGTCGATCCCGCCGAGCCGGTGCAAGGCTCTGTCGCCGGCGCCGAGCGGGCATTCTGTTGCACCGGCTGCAAGTCCGTCTGCGAGGCGATCCATGCCGCCGGCCTGGAGGGCTTCTACCGCCGCACGCCCGAGGGCGAGGTGCTCGGGCCGCCGCCGGAGCCGCCGAAACAGCTTGCGCTCTACGATCTCGATGAAGTGCAAGCGGCCTATCTCGACACCAGCACCGATCGGCGCGAGGTCAACCTGCACGTCGAGGGGATCCACTGCGCCGCCTGCGTGTGGCTGATCGAGACCGGGCTCGCACGGATGCCCGGCGTCGAGGAGGCGCGGGTCAACCTGACCGGGCGCCGACTGCGGGTGAAGTGGGATAACGCGCGCCTGCGCCTGTCGAGCCTGCTGGAGCGGCTGAGTCAGATCGGCTATACGGCCGTGCCCTTCGATCCCGAGGCCGCCGAAGGCGCCCTGCAGCGGGGCAATCGCGCACTGCTCTATCGCATGGCCTTCGCCGGCTTCGCGGCGATGAACCTGATGTGGATCTCGATCGCGCTCTATGCCGGTGCCGATCGAGGTGAGTTTCGCGGTCTCTTCCACTGGATTGGCTTCGCCATCGCCACGCCGACCTTGCTCTACGCCGGCTGGCCCTTTTTGCGCGGCGCTTGGCTCGGGCTGCGGCAGGGGGCGCTGACCATGGACCTGCCGATTGCGATCGGCGCCTCCATCACCTATCTCTACTCGCTCTATGTCACCCTGGGTGGCGCGGGGCAGGTGTACTGGGACACGGTGGTCAACTTCCTGTTCGTGATCCTGGTCGGTCGCTTCCTTGAAGCGATGTCCAAGCGCCAAGCGGTGGCGTCCACTCAGCGCCTGCTAGACCTGCAGCCGAAGGTGGCGACGGTGCTGCGCGACGGCGAGCCGGTGGTGCTGCCGATCCGCGCGGTCAAGCCGGGCGATCTCGTGCTGGTGCGCCCGGGGGAGACCATCCCGGCCGATGGCATCGTCAGCGAGGGCCGCAGCGAGATCGACGAGGCCATGCTCAGCGGTGAGTCGGAGCCGGTCGCGCGCGGCGTCGGCGAGCCGGTGGCCGCCGGCACGCTCAACGGCGCCGGCGTGCTCAAGATCCAGGTCACCGGACTGCTGCGCGAGACCGCGCTCGGGCGCATCATCCAACTGGTCGAGGAAGCGCAATCGAGCAAGGCGCCGATCCAGTCGCTGGCCGATCGCATCGTGCCCGGGTTCGTCGCGCTCACCCTCGCGCTGGCCCTGCTGACCTTTGGCTTTTGGATGGGGCGCGATTTGGAGACGGCCCTGATGGCGGCCACCTCGGTGTTGATCATCACCTGTCCCTGCGCCTTTGGGCTGGCAACGCCGATGGCCATCGCGGTCGCCTCCGGGCTCGGTGCCCGCCACGGCATCCTGATCAAGCAGGGCGCAGTGCTCGAGACCCTCTCCGACATCAAGCACATCGTCTTCGACAAGACCGGCACCTTGACCGAAGGCCGACCCGAGGTGGTCGAAATCCAGAGCCGAGCGGCCGCGCCCGAGGCGTCTTGGCAGACCCACTCCGGACCCGCGACCTTGGATGCCGGGCAGCGCGAGCGACTGCGACTGGCAGCGGCGCTGGAGCAGGTCTCCGAACATCCCTTCGCGCGCGCTGTCGTGCGTCTCGCCAAGGCCGCGCGGGTGGGGTTGAGCACGGCACAGGTGCAAGCGGTTCGGGTCGCGCCTGGAGCCGGAATCGCCGGCACGGTCGATGGACATCAGGTGCTGATCGGAACCCGCGAGTGGCTCATCGCCAATGGGATCGACGGGCGAGCGCCTGACGCAGAGGCCGAGCCGCATCCGCTCGGCACCCGGCTGCATTGCGCGATCGACGGCATCGAGTGCCTGCGCGTGGTGGCCACCGACCGTCTGCGGCCCGATGCTGCCGAGGTGGTACGGCAGCTCCAGGCGGACGGCATCAAAGTGACCCTGCTCACCGGCGATCGCGCAGCCGTGGCGCGGCGCATCGCCGCGCAGCTCGGCGCGATCGAGGTGATCGCCGAGGTACATCCCGAGGAGAAGGATCGGGTGATTGCCGAGCTGCAACAGCGCGGCGAGCGGGTGGCCATGATCGGCGATGGCATCAACGATGCGCCGGCGCTGGTGCGGGCCGATGTCGGCATCGCCGTTGGCAGCGGCACCGATGTCTCGATTGCCAGCGCCGATATCGTCTTGATGAGCACCGAGCTGATGCGCGTGCGCGATGCCGCAGCGCTGTCGCGCCGGACCCTGCGCACCATCCGCCAGAATATCGGGCTCTCGATCGCTTACAATCTGATCATGGTGCCGCTGGCG
This sequence comes from Chromatiaceae bacterium, assembly GCA_003562815.1. Lineage (GTDB taxonomy): Bacteria > Pseudomonadota > Gammaproteobacteria > Chromatiales > Chromatiaceae > Lamprobacter. Next base: position 9,677 of record PWTO01000180.1, read on the forward strand.
ATGGCGGCCTTGATCACGCCCCTGGTCGCAGCGATCTCGATGCCGCTCAGTTCGCTGGCGGTGATCGGCAACTCAGCACGACTGCGGGGCTTATTCAAACAGCGAGGATAGCCGATGGAAGTCATCTATGGCCTGATCCCTGGCATGCTGCTGCTGGGGCTGGTCGCGGTTGGCGTGCTGTTCTGGGCGGCGCGCAGCGGTCAGTTCGAAGATCTCGACGGGGATGGTCAGCGTATTTTGATGGATGAGGACGTTGAGGTGAAGGACGCTCGTCGCTTCCCGGACGCAGACACAGACCGAACGCCCGAGACGATGGCAGAGGAACGACAGGATCGGTAACCGCGCGCCAGATGGGCCCGCATCGCGCGGACCCTGGTCTGGCTTCCGATGGGCGCTAGGGAGCCGATCCGCTCATGGGTAGGACGCTATTGGACGCTGCCAAACGAGTGATTGACAGCACCGGCAGGGGGTTTCAAACCGGCGAGCCGACAGCCTTGCGCGACGGGGCCGCCGGGGAAGATCTCGTACAGATACTTGAGACCGCCGCGTTCATGGAAATGCTCGTCGAGCGCGTCGTGCAATGCCCGAGGATTGGGTTGATCTTCCTTCGCGAAAAAGGCCTGCAACGCGCGAATCGTCTCCCAGTGATCGTCGTTCAGACGCAGCCCCTCGTCACCGGCGAGCTGTTCGGCATCGGCAGCGCCCCAGTCTTGGGGGGCTTGCGGGAACCGAGGATCGTGGTTATTCGCGCCAGGGTTCAGGATGTCGCGCATCGTGTCTGCCATCGTGCTTCTCTCCGATGATGGGAATGGTAACGGGTGAGTCGCTTTCATCAGTTCCTCCGCGAGAAACCCCGGCCTTCAGGCCGGGGAGGGAGAGCGGCTACGGCCTCGCAGCCACCAGAAAAAGTGCCGGCTTTCCACCGGCTCCGCCCTTCAGGGCGGGGTAGTTGACTTGAAGTGCTCGCGCGCCTTGTTCATCGAATCGCTGAGGCTATGCCAGGCCTTCTCGAAGCCGTCTTTCATGTCATCCCAGGCCGCGTCGCTGGCCTGTTGCAGCTTGGCGAGCCGTTCCCGGGCCTGGTCACGATATTCCTGCAGCTTGGCGACTTCCTCGCGGTAGTGGATCTCGGCATCGGCCTGCGCCTCCTCGGCTCTGGCCTTGAGTTTTTCGATCTCGGCATTCCATTGGTCGAGCTGGGCCTTGGTCCTCTCGATGTAGGCGTTCTTGTCGGTCATCGCGCTTGCTCCTCCAGATGATCGGGTGCTCGACGGCGGCACCTCGATGGTGGTCGCTGCCAATCGACAACGATGGTCGGGTTATTGATACCAATCGCCATTCATTTCCGCAAGCATGCGTCGCATCTTGTAGACTCGGCCGATCCGATTCGAGCCTGTCTGGAGTCCGGGGGCTGTTGACCACGGGGGGCCGTGCGCGATGGGAGCGAGCGATGAAGACACCGAGCAGGCGTGCTCGCGCTGGGAATTGATTCCACTGTGCGAGTATCGACTCCCGCACGCGCCGACCTCGACCAGCGCTCGGCGGCGTTGGTTATCGCTGAAGCGACTCCTGCATCGATCCGAGGAAGAACCCGCAGGGCCGGTAAAGAGCGAGGCGGAGCTGCACGCACTGGCCCCGGAGCGGCTCGATGCCTTGGCCGGGCCGCTGGATTGGCGCGAGGCGGCCACGGCGTTGCAACAGGCGCTTGAACAGCGCGTCATCAGCGAGCGCGCCTGGGTGCTGATCGGTCCACCTGCGTCCGGCTATGGCGATCTGCTCGCGGCTTGGGCGCAACAACAGGGGGCCATCCACATCCCCAGTCCGGGCTACGAGGGCCTGGATGGCGACGATCGGCGCTGGTTCGCGGCTTGGCCCGAGCAACCGGATCAGAGGCGGCCCTGGACCCTGCCACGGCTCGAGCGCTGCTGGCTGCGCCATCCAGCGGGGCTCGGCCTGGTGCGCGCGTTCTTCGAGCGCCTGCTCGCGGGTCGGCTCGGCTTCGGCCTGATCGGCTGCGACAGTTGGGCCTGGGCCTATCTGCGCTTCGTGGTGCCCACAGCAGGGGTCCGTGTCCTGACCTTTCAGGCCTTTGATGGCGAACGCCTCGTCGGCTGGCTCACCAGCTTGGCGAGCGCTGACCATCGCCGTCCACGCCGCTTTCGGCACGCCCAAAGCGGCAATCTGCTGCTCCGGGCCAACGACGACGAGCCGCAAGAAAGCGCCGGCGTCGAGTTACGCTATCTGGCCGCACAGAGTCGCGGCAATGCCGCCGCAGCGCTACGCCTGTGGCGCGCGCGGCTGCGCTCCGAGCCCGAGGAGCCGGACGCCACCGAGGCGGTGGATCTCGACAAGGACGCAGACGCCGCAACCGCGACCACCGCCACCGAGCGCGATGGCGCTGAGGTGATCTGGGTGGCCCCGGCGGTGGATTTAGCCTTGCCGGGCGGCCTCGACGAGCCGGAAGCCTTGCTGCTGCACGCGCTGCTGCTGCATGACGGCCTGCCGCCCCCGATCCTCGAAGCGCTGCTGCCGCACGCCCGCTTCCAAACGCAGGCACTGTTGCAACAGCTCGCGGCGGTCAATGTGGTGACGTGCGACGCTGACGCCCACTGGCGCGTCAGCGTCTTCGCCTATCCGGCGGTGCGGGCCTTCCTGGCCGACCGTGACTTTTTGACGGATGCCTTCTGATGCTGGATACGATGGACGATGACAAGCTCGCCGAGCTGTTTCGGCAGTTCGACACCGGTTTGGCGCTGGACCTGGTGCTGGTCCTGATCGGCACCATCGCGCTGATCGTCATGCTGCAGAAGACCCTGCCCTGGCTTGCCAGTCGGCTGCACGGCAAAAGCCGGCATGTGGTGCTGGCGATGGTGCCGCTGTTGCGCCTCATCGTCGTCATCGGCGCTTTTCTGCTCGCAGTGCCGCTGCTGATCGAGCCCTCGCTGCAGAACATGGTCGCGATCTTCGGCTCGCTCGGCCTGGCGCTCGGCTTCGCCCTCAAGGACTATGCCAGTAGCCTGGTCGCCGGCATCGTCGCCGTCGGCGAGGCGCCCTATCGCAATGGCGACTGGGTGCAGATCGGCGACACCTATGGCGAGGTCAAGCATGTCGGTATGCGCGCGGTGCATCTGGTGACACCGGATGACAATCTGGTCTCGATTCCGCACCTGAAGCTCTGGGACGAGCCGATCTCGAATGCCAACAACGGCACCCCGCAGTTGCAATGCACCGTGAGCTTCTATCTGCACCCGAGCCACGATGGTGCGCGGGTGCGCGAGCTGCTGTTTGACGTGGCGCTGACCAGCCCCTATCTGGCGCTCGCTGAGCCGATCGTTGTGGTCGCCGACGAGCAGCCCTGGGGCACCCGCTATCGCGTGCGCGCTTACCCGATCGACGCCCGCCAGCAGTTTCGCTTCGCCACTGATCTGACGCTGCGCGGCAAGGCCGAGCTGTTACGCTGCGGCTTTCGGTTGGCCGCGATACCGGCGCGACCTGAACAGGA
>PWTO01000093.1 GCA_003562815.1 Chromatiaceae bacterium
GCTGTGGGCGCAGGGTGCCGGAGTTGAACAGCGTTGGCGTGCTGCTCATGAAATCGAAGCTCGACAGCAGCTCGTAGAACTCGATCGCACGCTCCTCGCGGTCGATCTCGTTGATCGCCAGTCCCATGGCCACGCGCATGAAGAACGTCTGCGGCAGCTCGATGCGCGGCCCCTCGGCGGTGTGGATGAAGTAGCGGTCATACAGGGTTTGCAGGCCGAGATAGGTGAACTGCAGATCGCGCTCGGGCTTGAGTGCGGCACCCAGGCGAGCCAGATCGAAGCGCCCGAGCTGTTTGTCGAGCAGTTCCAGGTCGCCGGCGGTCTTGATGTAGGCGCTGAAATAGTCCGCATAGCGCTCGGCGAGATCGGCCTGCGTCTCGACCCCGACCGCCAGATCGAGTTCGCCCAGCGCCTCGCGGCGCATCACATCGAGCAACAGCCGCGCCGCCGCCTGGCTGTAGGCCGGCTCGCGCTCGATCATCGCCCGCGCCGACAGCACCAGCGCCTGGCCGACATCGGCCTCTTTGACCCCATCGAACAGATTGCGCAGGGTGTCGCGGACGATCGCCTCGTCATCGACCGCATCGAGCCCGGCGGCCGCTTCGCGCGCGAGCCGGCGCAGGCGCTCGAGGTCCAAGGGCTCGGTGCGGCCATCGGCCAGGGTGACGTTGATGCCCGTCTCGGCGGCAGGGGCTGTCTTGCTGCTGGCCGCTTTCTCGGCGCGCTCACGGGCGCGCGCGTCGCGATAGATCACATAGTCGCGCGCGACCTTGTGCTCGCCGGCGCGCATCAGCGCAAGCTCGACTTGATCCTGAATAGCTTCGATGTGCACGCTGCCGCCGCCGGGCAGGCGTCGGGTCAGCGCCGAAATCACCTGCTCGCTGAGATCGTCGACGAGGTGATGGATGCGATTCGACGCCGCCGCGCCGCTGCCCTCGACGGCGAGGAAGGCCTTGGTCATCGCGACCTTGATTTTACTCGGATCGAAATGGGTCACCTTGCCGTTGCGCCGGATGACCTGGACCTGCCCGGGTTGATGGCGCGCGACTTCGCTGCTTGGTCCTGGCGTCTTAGCCGCTGTCGTCCTGTCCTGCGCCTGCGGCTTGGCATCGGGCCGACGCAGCGGTTGCAGTGTGGCGATGGGCTTTTCGTGGGCGGCGGCCATAGGTCACTCCTCGGGTCGTTGTGCATGCGGGCAGCAGAAAACCGCCGGCAGCGGCCATGCGGGGCTGATTCGGCAAGGGGGGCTGAAAGGGGTATGCCCGCAATATAGACCCATCGAAGAGGCTGTCAACCACTATATCTTGTGGTCTGGCCTGGGTGGAGCGCGTGAACTCACCGTGAACAATCTGTGCATAACATGGGCGCCGTGGCTGCTCGAAGGCGCGGTTGAAGGGTTTCGCTGTGTATAACTTTTGTGGCGCTTTAACCGATTCGCAGGCCCAATTCCCACGTTTGAAAGAGGGCCTGCGTTGGGTCTGCGAAGCGTCCGTCGGCAGCGTTATACTCGCGCGTAGAACGACGAAACAACGGCCTCGAAGGCGTGAGAGGAGGAGAGATCATGAAGCGAACCATACTGCGAGCAGGCGTCGTGTTGGTGGGTGGCGCGTTGGCACTGCCGCTGCTGGCGCAACCCCCAGGCGCGGGCGAGCGCCCAAACGCGACCCCAAACGAGACCCCAGCCGAGATCGCCCGGCGCGAATATGACGAGGTGCTGCGGTTAACCCCCAATGCCGCGCGCGGCCGTCAGGTCTATCTCACCTGTGCCGTCTGCCATCTGCCCGAAGGCTGGGGCAGCGTTGACGGCAGCTATCCGCAAATCGCCGGCCAGTGGCGCACGGTGATCATCAAGCAGCTCGCCGATTTTCGTGCCGGCAACCGCGACAACCCGCTAATGTATCCGTTCTCGGTGCCCGAAGTGTTGGGCGGTCCGCAAGAGATTGCCGATGTCGCGGCCTATGTCGCGCAGCTCCCGATGACGGCCCACAACGGCCTCGGCCCCGGGACCGATCTGGATAAGGGCAAGGCCCTCTACACCCGGCATTGCGCCGATTGCCACGGCGCGGCCGGCGAGGGCGATGAAGCCGACTCGATTCCGGTCATCGCCGGGCAGCATTATGCGTACCTGATGCGGCAGTTCGACGCCATTCGCGCCGGTGAGCGCAAGAACGCGGACTCGAAGATGTCGCAGGATATCCAGAATCTCACCACCGCCGAGCGCAGCGCGATTCTGGACTATTCCGCCCGCTTACGCCCCGCGCCCGAGAAGCGTGCGCCCGAGGGTTGGTCGAACCCGGATTTTCCGGATTACCTGCGAGATGAGCTTGAGCGGCGCGCTCGCCCGCCGCTCAAGCCGGCTCCGGCCTCTGATCGCCTCTAGTCGCCGTCGGCGTCGGCAACCTGATAGCGATTGCGGCCGGCGCGTTTGGCTTCGTAGAGCGCCATGTCGGCGCGGTGGATCAGGCTATCGATGTCTTCCGCCGCGCCCCGCTGCGCAATGCCAAGGCTGGCGGTGACTTGGAGCGGCTCGTCGCCGTCGATATCGAACGGATGCGCCGCGATGACCTCGTTGAGGCGTTTGGCCAACTCGACCGCACCTGCGAGCTGTTGTCCGATCACCAGCACCAAGAACTCCTCGCCGCCGAAGCGCACCGGCACATCGACGCTGCGGCATTGCGCTTGGATCAGCCCGGCGACCTGCTGGAGCACGCGGTCGCCGGCGCCATGTCCATGGGTATCGTTGATCTGCTTGAAGTAGTCGAGGTCGATCAGCAGGGCCGCGACGGGCGGTGCCATGTCGCGCTCCTGCAGCGCGAGGTGGCGACTCATCACATCTTGCATGTAGAAGCGCGTGAAGAGCTTGGTCAAAGGATCGCGGATCGAGCGCTGATAGGCGCGCTCGCGCTCGAGATCGATCGAGCGGTAGATGACCTCGCGCTCGAGCGCGATCTTGAGCGGCTCGATCATCTGCGCGATCAATTGCGCGGTGTTGGGGGTGATCAGGGGGTGTTTGTCGAACAGCAAGATCGCCATCGCCTCGATCCGCTCGCTCTGGTGCGCAGTCAATGGCACGGCGATCGAGGCCCCTTGCGGCTCCTCTGGCTGCACGCAGAAGCCTTCCGGATGCAGCTCATGGTTGGCCATCGCCGGATCCTCGGCGTGCACCCGCTGCCATTCGCTCAGGTCTTGGCCGACGAAGCGGCAGGCATTCGGCACGGCAGGATCGACAATGCCGACGAAGCGCGCCTTGGACTTGAGCGACAGGATCTGCGCATCCGGCAGGGCCGCATAATAGTCGATATGGCTCACCGGCAGGCTGCGTTGGACGACTTCGAGCAAGCGCGTGGCGATGTCGCGGAAATCGCGATAGAGCAGCATGGTCTCGGTGATATCGCGCAGGGTGCGATTGAGCTGCGAGAGGCGCTGGATATCGGTGTCGCCTTGGCCGAGCAGATAGAGGCCGCAGTTGAGGTGTTTGAGCTTGTCGATGAGGAAGCCGAC
>PWTO01000275.1 GCA_003562815.1 Chromatiaceae bacterium
AAGAAGACCGGATCGGCACTCCCGCAGCTGTTCTCGCCGCGCCGCCCTGAACCCGAGCCCGAGCGGCGCGCGATGAGCCACCCGGAAGCGGCGGCGAGCGGTAACAATAAGAAAAGCCATTGCATTAGATGCCAGCTGCTGTCGATGTGCGCGGCAAAGCCAAGCCTCTTAAACGGTGACTCGATCAGCCACCCATGATACAGACAACCCACCGGGGCCGCATGACGATAGGCAGACGGGCGGCTTTTCTGGCACGCTTGCAAGGATTCCCATGGACCGCGAGAACGGCGTAGATGGCAACCAGTGATCCTGCCTCCGAACAACGACCGCATCTGCTGATCGTTGACGATGTCCCCGAGAACATCGAGGTGCTGGCCGCAGCGCTCGGCGATGATTATGAGGTCTTCTTTGCCATTTCGGGCGAGGAGGCGATGGAAATCGCGCTGAATCGGCGCATCGATCTGATCCTGCTCGATATCATGATGCCCGATGTCGATGGCTACGAGGTCTGTCGTCTGCTCAAGCTCGAGCCCCGGCTCGCCGAGATCCCGGTGATCTTCGTCACCGCCAAGACCGAACTCGAGGATGAGGCCAAGGGCTTCGCGGTCGGCGCGGTCGATTACATCGCCAAGCCCATCAAGCGGCTTCGGGTCAGGGCGCGGGTCGAGACGCATCTGCAGCTCAAGGCAAGCCGGGATCGGCTGCGAGCGCTCGCCAACGTCGATGCCATTGCCGGGATGCCCAACCGCGCCGTCTGCGACACGCTGCTCGCGCGCGAGGCCAAGCGCGCCGAACTCGACGGCACCAGGCTGTCGTTTCTGCTGGTGGGGCTCGATGATGTCGAGGCGATTGCACAGAGCGCTGGACAGCACGCCCTTGAGCGCCAGCTCGAGCGCATCGCCCAGGCGATCGGCGCCCAGTGCTCGGATCAGCGCTCGGAGCGCGGCGCAGGTCGAATCTCCAATCCGCTCGATCTCTGCGCGCATTACGGCGGATCGCGGTTCGCGATCCTGTTGCCCCAAGCCAATGCCGAGGCTGCCTTCGAGCGCGCGAGCGCGATCATCGAGGCCGTCGCCGCGCTCGGTCTCAGGGATGCCGACTCCAAGCGCTTATTGACGGTCAGCGTGGGCGGGATCACGGCGGATTTTGCACGGCTCGACAAGGCCGAGCCGCTGCGTGGGCAGGAGCTTGCATTGGCGGCGATGCAGGCGTTGGAGCAGGCCATGCACAGCGGCCAGGGTCAGCGATGGCTGCAGCGGTGGGAAGCGACGCTCTAGGGGGGTTCGCCATGATCCGCATCGCGGCCGTTTTGCTCTCGGCGCTGTTGCTGACTGGGTCGGTTTTTGGCGCGACATCCGGCATCAACCCCCTGCAGGTATCGGGCGATCAGGCCGTCTACAGCACGGTCGGTCATCTACAGCTCTTGCTCGATCCGGAAGGGGATCTCAGCATCGACGACATCCGTTCGCCGCCCTGGGCCGAGGCCTTCGCGCCGGCGCACAGCGAGATGCACAACCTGGGCTTCGATCGCCGCGTGTATTGGGCTCGCTTGCGAATCGACAACCGTCTTGAGCGCGCGCGCACCGATTACCTGGAACTGGCCTATCCACTGCTCGATTCGGTGATCGTCTATATCGACTCGCCGGCCGGGCTCCAACGTTACGAGACCGGCGATCGCACAGCCTTTGCGACGCGTCCGGTCAGCGCCCGCACCTTCCTGTTTCCCGTGGCATTGCAACCCGGTCAAGCGCTCGATGTCTATCTGCGGGTCGAGACGGCGGGCGCGTTGAATCTGCCGCTCGAACTGCTCTCGCGCAATGCCGCGTTCGAGCGCATGGCGACCGAGTACAGCGTGCTGGCGCTCTATTATGGGGCGCTGCTGATGCTGGTCGTCTACAACCTCTACCATTTTTGGCGCCTGCGCGATGTCAACGCCGCCTATTACGCCGCCTTCGTCAGTCTCTATGTCGCCTTTCAACTCGGGCTGAGCGGGATCTCGTTCCAATTCTTCTGGCCCAATCAGCCTTGGTGGGCCAATGTCAGCCTGCCGTTCTTCCTGTCTGCGGCCTATTTCGCCGGGGTGCTGTTCACGCGCTCGATCCTGGATACCGCGACCAACGCGCCGATCGTCCACCGCATCCTCGGCGCGTTGCGCTGGCTCGCCGTCGTCGGCATGGCGCTGGCGTTGTTCGGGCCTTACGAGATTGCGCTGCGGTTCGCGGTGGCGCTGGTGTTCAGCGTCGTGCTGTTTATCCTGGTCGGCTTCAGGATCGGCTTGCAGGGCTTTCGTCCCGCGCGCTATTACTCGTTTGGCTGGACCGTGTTGCTCGGCTTCATGGTGGTCTACGCGCTCAATGCCTTCGGCCTCATCCCGACCAACTTCATCACCACCTGGGCGACGCAGATCGGCTCCGCGTTGGATGCTGTGATCCTGGCCTTCGCGGTCAACGATCGCTTCTATCTGCTCGAAGAACAACGCCGCGCGATGCAGGCGAGCTATGCCGAGGCGCTCCAACAGTCGAATGACAAGCTCAATCGGCTCAATGATGAACTCGAATCCCGGGTGCAGGCGGGCTTACAAGAGTTGCGCGCCTCCAACCAACAGTTGCGCGTCGAGGCCGAGGTGCGGCGGCGCGCCGAGCTGAAGGCCGAGGCCGCGAACCAGGCAAAATCGGAGTTCCTGGCCAATATGAGTCACGAACTGCGAACGCCGATGAACGCCATCGTCGGCTTCATCCATCTCCTCGACAGCAGCGCGCTCAGCGCGGCCCAGCGCGACTATGTCACCAAGGCGGAACGGGCCGCGCGGGCGCTGATGCACCTGATCCGGGATCTGCTCGATTTCTCCAAGATCGAGGTCGGCCACCTCGCGCTGGAGCGGGCCGCCTTCAGCGTCGCCAGCCTGGCCGAGGATGCCCGCGACCTGGTAGCGCTGAGCGCCGAGGCCAAGGGCTTGAGGCTGCGCATCGAACAAACGGGCGTCGAGGGCTGCTGGGTGCTCGGCGACGAGGCCCGCCTGCGCCAGGTGCTGGCGAACCTGCTCAACAATGCCGTCAAGTTCACCGAGCGCGGCGAGGTCGTCCTTGAGGTCCGTTGCGAGCCGATCGAGCCCGACGAGCCGCGCGCGCCCGAGCGGATTTGGCTTGCGCTCGCCGTGCGCGATACCGGCATCGGCATTCGCGAGGATCAGCGCGCGCAGGTGTTCCAGCCGTTCACCCAGGCCGATGCGTCGATTACCCGGCGCTTCGGCGGCACCGGGCTGGGCCTCGCCATCTGCCAACGCCTGGTGCGCCAGATGGGCAGCGAGATCGAACTGAGCAGCCGCATCGGCGTCGGCAGTCGCTTTGCGTTTGCCGTCGAGCTGGCGGCGGCGGCGCCTGGCACGCGCGCGACACGCTTGCCGTCGGCGCTGGATGCGAGCGATGCGTTGAGCGGCCTGCGCGTGCTGTTGGTCGAGGATCAGCCGCTCAATCATGAGATCGCCGCCGCGATCCTCAGTCGCGCTGGGGCCGAGGCGCGTGTCGCCGAGTCCGGCGCCGAGGCGCTCGAACGCCTGGCCGCCGAATCAGGGGGTGCGTCAGCAGACGGATCAGGGTGCGCAGGCGTCGATGCGATCCTCATGGACCTGCAACTGCCCGGGATGGACGGTTACGAGACCGCGCGCCGGATTCGCGCCCTGCCCGGGTGCGCGACACTGCCGATCATTGCGATGACCGCGCATGTCACCGAGGCGGAGCGCGCGCGCTGTCGTGCGGCCGGCTTGGATGGGCATCTCGGCAAGCCGCTTGAGCGCTCACGGCTGATCGAGATGCTGCGACCGCTGCGCCGAGCAAACGCGCCCGATCGCCACCGCGCCGACGACGCACCCGCGACGGCTGATCGCCCCCCCTCCGCTTTGCTCGCGGATCTGGGGCCGGGGCTCGAGCCGGTGGACGAGGAGCGGGCCGTGCATCAGGATCGGCTGCAGCGCTTCGCCGAGCGTTTTGCCGAGTATCCGACCGCGCTGCGCGCCCGGCTCGCGGCGGGCGACCAGGCAGCGGCCGAGGCGGCCGCCCATGCCCTTGCGGGAGTGGCCCTGAGCTTGGGCATGACGCAGGTTGGCCAAGCTGCCAAAGGGCTTGAGCAGCGCCTTGCCAGCGCCGAGAGCCGCCTGAGCCTCGGAAGCCGCGCCGGCCCGGAGAACGACGCTCGTCCAGAGAACGGCGCCAGCGCGGAGGACTCGACCGCAGCGCCACTGGCTACCCTTGAGGCGGCGATGGCCGAAGCCTTGACCTCGATCGCGGCCTTGGCCCCAGTCTCAGCGCCCGCTGCGACCGCCGCAGCCGCCGCGCAGACCTGTTGCGATTCGCTGGATGCGCTGACTCTGAAGGCCGAGCTGCAACGTCTCGATGATCTTCTGGCGGCGCAGAATCTGCGCGCCCGAGCCGAGATCGAGGCACTGCTGCCGCAGGTCGTGGACTCACGACTGCGGCAATCGCTTGAGGCTGTGATCCAACCCGTGCGCCGCTTCGACTTCAAGGCCGGCCGCGCCGCGCTTGCCGCGTTGCTAGAGCAATGCGATCGGGGCGCGGGCTGATGTCAGGCCAAGACGCCAATCAGGATCAAGGTGGCATAGATCAGGCCGAGCGGAGCGGCGAGCCCCAAGCCGGTGTAGATGAGCGCGCGCGCGTCGGAATACTTCAACGCGAACCCATCGACCACTAGGGCCACGACGATGGCGCCAAGCCCGGAGAAGAAAATCATCTGCACGCAATCGGTGTAGCAGGTACGCCCCTCGTCGTCTCCGGAGAGTAAGATCACCGTGGTCCATCCGATGAGAATCCAACCGGTTATCGCAAAGAGTAGAGCAAACAGCGGTAGTACCTTCACAGCCTTCGACCTCCGTTGGCAAGCAATAGATGGGCCGTGAAGGGTAACATGCTTCAAGTCCCGCGATCCCTGTCTTCCCTGCATTCAATATGAGCCGCTATACGCCCATGGACACTCAGTTCGACGCGACTCGACATGACGCCGCTGAGGCGCTGGAATCGGTTGACGAGCGCCCGAGCCGCAGTCAGATCAAGCGCGAGCATCAGGCATTGCAGGCATTGGCCGAACAGCTCCTCGCACTGCCGCGCCCGCTGCTTGAAGCCCTCGCGCTCAGCGAGGCGACCTGGGTTGCGATCGACGAGACCGCGCGCATCAAGGATCGGCGCGCCTTGCGTCGCCATTACAAACGCATCGCCAACTGCCTGGCGCGCGAGAACACCGAGCCCTTGCAGGCGCTGCTGGCCCAACGCGAGGCGCAAGCGCGCGCCGCGAGCGCGCGCCAGCACCAGATCGAGCGCTGGCGCGAGCGCTTGATCGAGGAGGGCGATGAGGCCCTCGCCGAGCTGATCAGGGTCCACCCGGAGATCGATCGCCAACAGCTGCGCAACCTCGTGCGCGCGGCCCAGCGCGACAGCGCACGCGGCCGCCCCGAAGCGCCCCGACGATTGTTCCGCTACCTGCGTGACTGGATTGAAGAGCGAGGAACCGATGAAAGCCGCGACAACGACCAAAGCCACTGACGACGGCGGCGCGCAGGGGCGAGACATCCGCCAGGCCCAAGCCTGGGCAGCGGCTGAGGCACCCACGATCTGGCTGCTCGGCAAGACCCAAGCCGGCAAGACCAGCATCGTCGCCGAAATCGTCGGTCGGGCGCATGATCGGATCGGCAACGGCTTCGTGCCGATGACCAAGGACGTGCGCCTGTACGCCTTCCCCGAGGAGCGCCCGGTGCTGCGCTTTCTCGACACCCGTGGCCTGAGCGATGTCGCCGACGACGATCCGGCGGCCGATCTTCAACACGCCAGCTCCCAGGCGCAAGTGATCATGGTCGTGGCGCGGGTCGATGACCTGGCGCTGGAAGATGTGTTCGCGGTCCTCAAGCCGCTGCGCGCCGAGCATCCCGAGTGGCCGCTGCTGGTCGCGCAAACCTGCCTGCACCAGGGTTATCGCCGCTCCGATCGCCACCTGCTGCCCTATCCCTTCGCCGGCGACGACAGCGACTGGGCACTGCCCGGTCTGCCCGATGAGCTGCGCCAGGCCATGCTCGCACAGCGGCAACTGTTCGCTCGCCTGCCCGGCGAGCAGCCGCCGCTGTTCGTGCCGCTGGACTTCACCCGCCCGCAGCAGGCGCTGCCACCCAGCGATTATGGCGCCCAACGCCTGTGGGAGGTGCTGGAGCGCGTCTTGCCGGAAACGGTCATGCGTCTGCGCGCCTCTGCCAGCGTGTCGCAGGCCGAGCAGGTGCGCACCAAGGTGGTGCTACCCTGGACGTTGGCGGCGGTGGCAGCGAACGCGGTACCGGTGCCGTTCATCGGCGGCTTGGGCTCGGCCAGCCTGCAAGCCTCCATGGTCAATCAGATCGCGCGCCGCTATGGGCAGCCGGCCACGCGCGATCAATGGAGCGAACTGGTCACCGCGCTGGGCACCGGCTTCGTGCTCGGTTTCGGCGGGCGTTGGCTCGCCCAGCAGGGGCTGAAGCTCGGGCTGGGTTGGGGCACCGCCGTGGTCGCCGCCTGGACCTTCGCCATCACCTGGGCGATCGGCGAGGCGGCGCTGTATTACTTCAGCGAGCGCGCGGCGGGGCGCGAACCGGACAATGAGGGGCTGCGCGAACGCTACCAGCAGGCCTTGGGCGATGCGCGTCGGCGCTACGAACAACGCAAGGGGCAAGGGCGTTGAACCGGTTGCAACAGTTCGCACAGATTGTCCACGGTATTCGGCCCTATTGGCGCGAACTACTGGTGATCGTGCTGGTGCCGGCGCCCTTCGCGCTCATGCTGCCGCTGGGGTTGGCGCTTCTCTGGCAACAGGGCTGGCTCTGGTATTGGTCGATCAGCCTTGTGGCGCTGACCCTGATCCCGCTGGTGTTGGTGCGCCATGGCTGGGGACCGCGTGCGCGGGAGATCCGCGCGCATGAGAGACGCGCGCATGCGATCAGGGTCGCGCCCGGCGCGGCGCATGCCGCGCCGGGCGAGCAACAGGCGCGCGCCGCACTCGAGCGGATCGTCGCCAAGGCCACGGCGGAGGATGTGCGGACGCCGGAGACGATTCGCGATCTGCTGTTGCGCACGGTGAATGCCGTCGCCATCGCCTATACGCCGGAAGGCGCGCAAGCCTTGCAACCGAGCGCAGCGCAGGCCGAAGCGCAGATCCGGGAGTCAGCGCGTGACCCAGCAGGCGAACCCATGGACGAACAACTCGCCTCGGGGCTCTCGAAAGCCGCGCTGCGCTTCACGCTGGCGGAAGTGTTGCTGATGAACGAGGAGCTTGCGCGGTCGTTGCGCGAGACCTTGACCCGGAATTTCCCGGTGATGCGCCACATCAAGGTCGATTTGATGCTCGATGTCTACCAAGCCGGCACCAGTACCGTGCCGCCGCTGCTGGCGCTGGCGCGGGCGTTACGCTGGGTCAACCCCTTGTCGGCCATCCTCTACGAACTCAAAGGGCTCGCCGTCTCCAAGGCCGTGGACGTGCTCGGCACGGCGGCCAAGGCGCGGGTCGCAGCGATTCTCGCGCGCGAGGTCGGCGAGGTGTTCATCCGCCTCTATGCCGGCCATTATCGACGCCGCGCCGATGAGTTGCTCGCCACCGCGCCGCCAGCCAAGCCGCCACAAGCGCCTGCGCCCTTGACCATTGTGCTGGCCGGCCAACGCAATGTGGGCAAATCCAGTCTGCTGAATGCGTTGTTGGGGGTCGCCCAGGTGCCGATCGGTCTGACGCGGCCCTCGGAGACCTTTGCCCACTATCGTCTCGAACAGCCCACCGTCGGCGACCTGGTGTTGGTGGACAGCCCGGGATTGGAGCAGATGCCGCGCGAGTCCTGGCTGAAACAGGTGCGCGAGAGCGATCTGATCCTGTGGGTGACGGCGGCCAACCGCGCCGATCGCGCCGCCGATCAGCGCGGCTTGGCGTCCCTGCGCGCCCTGACCGCGAGCGATCCGCGCCTGAGCGCGATCCCGCTGGTGCTGGTCGCGACCCAGGCCGACCGGCTCGATCCGCCGCTGGAATGGTCCCCGCCCTACGATCCAACGGCGGGTGTGCGACCGAAGGAGGCGACCATGCGCGCGGCACTGGACGCCGCCGCGCAGGCCCTATCGATCTCCACCGCGCGGAGCGTGCTCGTTGCCGTCCCGCCCGACGAGCCGCCGTGGAATTTGGATGGCTTATGGACGACCATCGCAGCGGCCTTGCCCGCCGCGCGGCAAAAGCAGCTCGAGCGCGGCCTGAGCGAGGAGGGCTGGTTCAAGCGGGTGGTCGATGGCGTGCGCACGGTGCCCGGCGCTCTGCGCCAGGTGGGTGCGTTGATCAAGCGTTGAGAGAGGCGCTTATGTCTCGGATGTGTCCGGCTCGGGTGCATCGGCGGGGTCGGTGCCAGTTCCGCTTGGCTGTTGCTGATCCTCGCCCGAGGCTGGCGCGTCAGCGCGTGGCGACTCCGGTTGCGATTCCGATGGCGACTCCGGTTGCGACTCAGCGCTTGAGTCGTCCTCGCGATCTTCTGATGGGGGCTCGGCCCTGGTATCGGACTCAGGCTCGGACTCGGACTCAGGCTCGGGCTCGGACTCGGAGGACTGTGACGGGGACCGTGCTTCGGACTCCGGCCGCGACTCGGCTTGGGCTTGGGCTTGGGCTTGGGCTTCAGCCTGAGCTTGGGCAGCGCGTTCGCGTCTTTCCTGCTCGCGTTGTTGGCGAATGCGCTCGGCATAGTTGCCATAATCCGGGCCGTCGCCAATCACGGTAACGCGGGTGCCGATGTTGGTGTGGGCGAAGAGGCTTGAGGCGACCTCGTCCGGGAGTCGAATGCAACCATGGGACGCAGGCTGGCCAGGCTGCGGGATGGCGCCTGCGTGGATGCCAATGCCGTCATAGGTCATGCGCATGAAGTAGGGCATGCGCGAGCCGACGAACTTGCCGCCCGCCGGGACCGAATCGCGGCGCGAGTCGGCGTTGCGCTTGTGCAGATTGCCGTTGGCGTCGTAGATGCGACCGTAGAGGTTGGAGCGCTTCCTGGCGGTCTTGCCCATGATCTCGAACTCGCCCCTCGGCGTGGGATGGGATGACACCCCGGTCGCGACCCGGGTCCAGCCCACCTGCTCCTCGCCATCGTAGAAGCGGGCGCGTTGCGCGTTGGTGTCGATCACCACGCGGCTGATGCGGCGCCCGTCGCCATGCCACTCGTAGAGCTGACTGGGCTTGGATGTCTCTTGGGGCTCGGGAATGGGTTCCGGCGCCACCTCGATCGATTCGAGATCGACATCGTCGGGCAGTTGCGCGACGGTTTGGTCAACCGATGGCGAAGGAAGCTGAGCACAGCCCACCAGGAGCAGGATGGCGCCGAGACTCAGCAGCTGCCGCCAGAGTGATCGGCCGCTGAGCGTGTGTTGCTTGATGTGCATATGTATGACTCGAGGTGAGGCTCACGGAGTCCAACAGTTTTATGGATTATAGGCCCGCAGGCACGATAAAGGGCACCGCGAGTCGGTGGGGCAGTTCCTGATCGAAAATCCTGGACTGTTGCTGCGCCTCCTTGATCTCCTCGGCGGAGAGCTGATTGGCGATCCGATGGCGGTCGGTGGCGGCCTCCTGATAGCCGCGTGCGGCAGCGATGTTGCACCAGGCATAGGCCTCAATCAGGTCTTTGTCGGCGCCGATCCCCTGACTCAGCATCGATCCCACGCGGTACATCGCCACGGCATCTCCCTGCACGGCCGCGCGGCGATACCAGGCGAGCGCCTGCTCGTAATCCTGAATGACCCCGCTACCGTTCTCGTGCAGGATGCCCAGCGTCAACTGTGCTCTGACGTGGCCCTCCTCGGCGGCTTGCCGCAGCCATGTCGCCGCTTTGGAGAGCTTGGAGCCGCCTTCGCGCGCTGAACGACGCAGCAACTCGAGGCCTTGACGGTAGCGGTGCTCGGCGTGGTCGTCGTCGAGCGTCTCGGCTTCGGTATCGGCCGCAGCTGCCGTGATCGCTTCATTGCGTGCGTGCTCGATGAACTCAAGCCCCGAGGTGACGTGCTGATAGCGCACAGCCACAATGACGGCGACAGTGATCAACAAGAGCCCGGATGCACTCAAGCCCCAGGAATAGAGAGTCGGCAGATCTCGCGCCGGGAAGCGCGAATGACAGTCCCGGCAGCGAAAGAACCGGCTGAATAGAGGCAGGCTCTTGCGGCTTGGGTCCGATGCCTTTTTATGGGATCGGCGAACATGACTGCTTCCGCATTGGGGGCATTTCACAGTGACCATGGGCTAAACGAGCAAGGGCTGGGCTGTGGTGCAAAAGCGCTGGCAGGGACAGTGACAGATTAGCCGGGGACAAAGGAGCGGTCAACGTGGGCCGAGCCTTGAGAGCAGGTGCGCTGTCGCAGCATCGGGCGCCACATCTACCTGGCCTCGGGTGCATCCAGCAGCCGCGGCCCAAGCGTCTGGATCGCCACCAGACCGATGGGCGCGGTGACCAGGATCGACAAGACCGCAACGGCAAGGATGATCTCGCCCCCAGGAATCCCGGCCGCCAGTGGCACGCTGCCAAGGGCGGCTTGCACCGTCGCCTTGGGAAGGTACGCCAACACGCAAAATAGTCGCTCGCCGGCGGTCAGTTGCGCGCGCCCCAGCAGCAAGGCAAACAACACGCCCAGCGAGCGCGCGATCAAACCGACACCAATCACCGCCAATCCGTTCCAGCCCGCCGCAATCGCAACCTCGACCTCCAGCGCCATGCCGATTAACACAAACAGAATGATTTCCGCACCAATCCAGACTTTCGCCAACTGATTGGCCAGCTCATGCGCCACTGCCTCGCTGCGCTCCAGCAGGATAAAGCCGATCGTCATCACGCTCAGTAAAGCCGCGAAAGGCAGCCATTCGGCGACCTCGACAACGAGCAATGACAACATCAGCAACACCAATGTCTTATCCGTGGGACGTAAGCTTGAGCGAGGGCGACCAAACCACCACGACAGCACCCAGCCCAGCAGCGCACCCACCAGCAGCCCGCCCACAATGGCAACCGGGATGGCAACCAACGCCCCGACATCGGTATGAAAAAACGCCGTGAGTCCATCGAAGAGACCCTGGACCTGGGTGTCGGTCGCGGCATCGCCGACAAACAACCGGCTGGCACGCTGCAACAACACCGTAAACAAGGTGATCGCCACCACATCATCCAGCGAAGCACCGGCTAGGATCAGCGTCGGGACATCGGCACGGCGACCAAATCCGCGCTCTTTGAGCGCGATCATCGACGGAATCACGACCGCCGGCGAGACTGCCGCGAGCACGAACGCGGCCAACAACGCAATGGTGAGCGGAAACGCAAACAACCACATGAACATGGGCGTCAACGCGGCAGCCTCCAGCAAAGCGGGCACAAAGCCCATCAGGATCGCTGGCGCGCCGACGCGGTTGAGCGTCTGGCGGTGGATACCGAGTCCGGCACGCAGCAGGATCACAATCAGCGCCACGGAGGTGAGAAACGGCGCCAACTCCCAGATCGTGTCAGGGATGGCCGGCCGCGCGAAGGTGCCGAGCACGATCCCGAACACCACCATGCCGAGAATCCCGGGCAACCGGACCCAAGCGATCAGCCGCGAGCCCAGCCAGCCGCCTAAAAAGAACACAATAATGAACAGAGTAAAATCCATAGTACGATGCCGTGCTTCGCTGATGAGGGAACAGACTGCTCATGCTTGACCCCAAACGTCTTCGCGGCGACCTCGACCAGGTCGCCGCTCAGCTCGCGCGCCGTGGCTTTCGCTTGGACACCGCCCGCCTCGAAGCCCTCGAGACCCGCCGCAAGACCGTGCAGGGCGAGGTGCAGGCGCTGCAGAACCAGCGCAATGTGACATCCAAGGCGATCGGCAAGGCCAAGGCCGCCGGCGAGGACATCGCGCCGATCAAGGCCGAGGTGGCCGCCTTTGCCGATCGGCTCAAGGCGCTGGATGCCGAACTCGACGGCATCCAAGCCGAGCTGCGCGAGATCGCGCTCGGCATTCCCAACCTGCCCGATGCCAGCGTACCCGATGGCGCCGATGAAAGCGCCAACCGCGTCGAGCGCCGCTGGGGCGAACCGCGCGCGTTCGACTTCGCGCCCAAGGACCATGTCGATCTCGCGGTACCGGCGGGCTGGATCGATTTCGATGCCGCCGCCAAGCTCACCGCCGCGCGCTTTGCCGTCCTGAACGGGCCGATGGCGCGGCTACACCGGGCGCTGATCCAGTTCATGCTCGATCTGCACACGCAAGAGCATGGCTACAGCGAGACCTATGTGCCCTATCTGGTCAACGCCGACAGCCTGCGCGGCACCGGCCAATTGCCGAAGTTCGAGGAAGACCTGTTCCGCGTGCCGGGGCCGGAGCGCGATTTCTACCTGATCCCGACCGCCGAGGTGCCAGTCACCAACCTGGTGCGGGATCTGATCTGCGACGCCGACAGCCTGCCGCGCCAATGGGTCGCGCACACGCCCTGCTTCCGCAGCGAGGCCGGCTCCTACGGTAAGGACACCCGCGGCATGATCCGCCAGCATCAATTCGAGAAGGTGGAGCTGGTGCAGGCGGTGCGACCGGAGGACTCATTCGACGCCCTCGAGCGGCTCACCGGCCATGCCGAGACGGTGCTGCAGCGGCTTGGGCTGCCCTATCAGGTGGTCACGCTCTGCACGGGCGACCTCGGCTTCTCGGCGCTCAAGACCTACGACTTGGAGGTCTGGCTGCCCGGTCAGCAACGCTACCGCGAGATCTCCTCCTGCTCCTGCTTTGGCGACTTCCAGGCGCGCCGCCTGCAAGCGCGCTGGCGCAACCCCGAGACCAACAAGCCCGAGCTGCTGCATACGCTCAATGGCTCGGGCCTGGCGGTCGGGCGCACGCTGGTCGCGGTGCTCGAGAACTACCAACGCGCCGATGGGGCGGTTGAGATCCCGACCGTGTTGCAGCCTTATATGGGGGGGTTAACGGTCCTCGAGCCGCCGCGCTGAAACAAGCCGCCTACTCGTGCCGCTGTAACAGCCGAAAGCCGTGCCGTCGCGTCAACTCATCGCGCTCGGCGGCGCGCAGATCCTCTCGCGT
>PWTO01000083.1 GCA_003562815.1 Chromatiaceae bacterium
CTGATCATCGAGGCCTTCCTGTACGAGGAGCAGACCCGGCGCGGGCTTTCCAAGCGCCACTTCGACGAGATGAACGATGTCGCCGATCACTGCACCATCTGCCACAAATGCCTGACGCCCTGCCCGGTCGATATCGACTTTGGCGACGTGACCATGCGCATGCGCCGCATCCTGGTCGAGCGCGGCAAGAAACGCTCGAGCCCCGGTGCCAAGGCGGCGATGGCCTTCCTGAATACCCAGCATCCGCAGGCCATCCGTCTCATGCGCAAGGGGCTGGCCGAATGGGGCTTCCAGGGGCTGAACCTGGCCAATGCTGTCGCCAAGGGGCTGCATCTGACCGAGCAGCAGAATCTGCATCCGGGTGCTAGCAGCGGCACGCCGAACCCGATCGGGCAGGCGGTGCAACTGGTCAGCCGCTCGATCCGGGTCGATCTGCCCAAGCGCACCTTCCGCCAGGTGCTCGGGCTCGAGGACCGCACGCGGGTGCCGATCCTCGCCGATCCGGCCAAGGTCGATGAGGACTCGGACGCGGTGTTCTACTTCCCCGGCTGCGGCTCCGAGCGGCTGTTCTCGGATATTGGCCTGGCGACCCTGGCAATGCTCTATGAGCAAGGCAGCCAGACCGTGCTCCCGCCGGGCTATCTCTGCTGCGGCTATCCGCAGCGCGCAGCCGGGCTCGAGGCATCGGGCCATCAGATCACCACCGAGAACCGGGTGCTCTTCCACCGCGTTGCCAACACGCTCAATTATCTGGATATCCGCACCGTCATCGTCTCCTGCGGCACCTGCATGGATCAGCTGCTCAAGTACGAGTTCGAGCGCATTTTCCCGGGCTGTCGGTTGCTCGATATCCATGAGTACCTGATGGAGAAGGGCGTCAGTCTGAAGGGCATCAGCAGCCAGCAATACCTCTACCATGACCCCTGCCACACGCCGATGAAGACCTACCAGCCGACCTCGGTGGCGGAAAAGCTGATGGGCCAGCCGGTGCCGTTGTCAGATCGCTGCTGTGGCGAAGCCGGCACGCTAGGCACCAGCCGTCCGGATATCGCCAATCAGGTGCGCTTCCGCAAACGCGAGGAACTGAACGAGGGCATCCAGGCGCTCACAGGCAAACCCCGCGCCGAGCACGGCGAGGTCAAGCTGCTGACATCATGCCCCGCCTGCCAGCAGGGCCTGGCCAAATATGCCGACGAGACCGGCCTGATGACCGATTACATCGTCGTCGAGCTGGCCCGGCACCGACTTGGCGCGGGCTGGCAGCAGCGGTTCTTGGAGCAAGTGAAGGCTGGTGGGATTGAGCGGGTGCTGCTCTGAGGTCGGATCAGCTCAGATCAAGCGGGCTTTTCGCCTCCTTGACCGTCACGCTGGGTAGGGTGTGGGTATAGATCATGGTGGTCCGTACATCGCTGTGGCCGAGCAGCTCCTGGATGGTACGGATGTCGTAATTCGCTTGCAGCAAGTGGCTGGCATAGCTGTGCCTCAGCGTATGCGCGCTCGCCCGCTTGCGCAGCGCGACCCGCCCCACCGCCTCCTTGATCGCCTTCTGCACATGCGACTCGTGCAGATGGAAGCGGCGGTACTCGCCGGTGTCGGGCACCTCCGTCAAGGTCTTGGCCGGAAAGAACCATTGCCAAGCGAACTCCCTCGCCGCGTTCTTGTATTTCGCGTCCAACGCACTCGGCAGAAAGGTTCCGGTATAACCCGCAGCCAGATCCTCTCGATGGACATACGCCACCTGCTCGAACTGCAGCTCAATCTCCGTGCGCAG
The DNA here is from genome assembly GCA_003562815.1 of Chromatiaceae bacterium. Classification (GTDB taxonomy): domain Bacteria; phylum Pseudomonadota; class Gammaproteobacteria; order Chromatiales; family Chromatiaceae; genus Lamprobacter. The sequence goes on from PWTO01000083.1 coordinate 1,772, forward strand.
CACCCGTGGCAGCGGCACCGTGCGATCCTTCTTGCCTTTGCCGTCGTGAACGGTCAGCACCATCATGTCCAGATTGACATCCTGCACACGCAGCTTCAGGCACTCGAACAGACGCAACCCACACCCATAGAGCAGCTTCGCCACCAGATCGTAGGGATAGCCCAAGGCACCGATAAGCCGGTCCACCTCCTGCCGCGACAACACCACCGGTATGTACGGCTTGCGCTTGGCGCGAACCACGCCCTCGACCTGGCCGAAATCTTTGCCCAAGACATGGCGGAACAGGAACAACAGCGCATTGAACGCCTGGTTCTGGCTCGATGCCGAGACCTGCTTCTCCACGGCAAGGAAGGTCAGGAACGCCTTGACATCTTCCGTCGTCAGGGTCTCTGGCGCGCGGTTCTGGACATAAGCATGCAGCTTCCGCGTCCATGCGCGGTACGACTTCAGGGTCTTCGCCGAGTAGTGTCTGACCTTGATCGCCGCTTCCAGGCCGTTGTAGACGTCCTGCCAATTCAACGCGGCAGCCCCTGATGGCCGCTCTCCGCGCGGCGGGATCTCCCCGCGCGGCGGTGTCTCCGCCGGCGCATCCTGATCCGCGACAGGTGCCGGACTGGGAGTCGTCGCCTCAGATCGCTCCAAAGCCGACGTAGGAATAGCGCCAGGCGTTTGACCGCTGCTTAAGCGATGCGCCTGCCCAGCCTGCCCAGATTGATCGGCCCGCGCCACGGACGCGCTATGAGGCGCCGGCCCCCGCCGCGATTGATCGGTCCGCGCGCCTATTGCCGCCTCGTGTCGCTCTGGATTCGCCTGGCTGGCGGCTGATGGAACGCCTGGCGTCATCAGGGGCGTCGATGCGCGCGCCTGAGCGCGCTTGCGAGCGTCAGAATCCGGGCTTGGGCCGACGGGCGAAGGCCCGCTGTCTTCGATAAACCAACTGGAAACCTGTGACGCAACTGCGGGCCGGTATCCCACTCCCTCAGTGCGCAGCGACCAGAACAGGGTCACAGCTTCGCCGGCCTGCAGCCTCATCCACGGTGCTCGACCTTTGCTCCTGAGCTTCTCCTCGAAGGCACTGAGACTGACGGCATTCGCTGGATCCATGCCGTACTTGTGGCAGAAGTCCAGATAAAACCGGAGCCACCGGCGGAAATGCGGTTGATGGTGCTGATCGACACCCGCCGCCAACATGGCGGCATCAAAACGGTTTGCGATGTCAGGAGGTGTTTGTAGCATTGTCGAAACGTGGTGCGGGATAACATACAGGACTGAAGGATATCCCGCAGCAGGACTCCGTACAAGCTTGGGATGACAACCCGTATGTCCCATGGTAAGTTATCCGGAAACCATACAATCACTGGTTAGATAAAAAACCCGCGGGGTTGGCGGTTTATGGACAATTCTTGCGACACGCCCGCTAGGCAGATACCGCTTTCTCATTTGACTCCAACCCGACTAGGCGAAAGCGGGGATTCTCGCGCCATCCCCCTCTTGCACAGCTATCTTCAAAATGGTGGCATACAGGAACGGACACGCGCAGCTTCGGCGATTCGCAAGCTATCATACACGTGAATCCGTGAGTTAAATGGCGGGAGAGGACGATTTTCATCGAATGGCATGCCCCCGTATCAGAAATTGGCGAATGATGAGGGACGACAGCTTCAGAATGCCATCTCATTCGCCTC
>PWTO01000109.1 GCA_003562815.1 Chromatiaceae bacterium
CAATGCCAGCTACCGCCCCCGTCATTACACCCGACAATCGGGTTTACTACGCCCTCGCTGTTCTTGAGCCACTCAATTTAGAGTACGAATCGGCCTATATCCGCGCCGTCATCGCCCTGATCGATGAAATCGTCGATCAGATCGAAAATCCTCAAACGAGCCGTAGCAGCATTGATCCTGATCTCTACGATGTCGCTTATGCAGCCGCCGAGCTACGCAAGGTTCTCGAGAACACGCGCGATGCCTGGGATTTGGCCCGCATCGCCGAGTTGGACCGCAAGGAAAAGGAGAACCTCGGATGAGCTACTCCCAGCCAATCCCCTGGGGTCAGCTATCCAATCCTAACGCTGAGAATTTCATGGGCGTTGAATATGACCATGAATTTTGGCTGGAGGATGCCGCTCGCATCGCCCGCTTTGATGCCTGGCCGGAGCTGAACGCGGAACACATCCGCCATCTGCTCAGCGAGATCACCAACCTCAAGCAACAGATCGACCAGTTGAGGCCCGTTGATCCCGATCCGCCGTTTTGATGAGTGGACGCTTGGGAGGTTGCCCCCTCCCAGCGTCCGGTTCCCAAATGCCACTGTCCGACAATCAGGAGTCCTGATTATGTTCGTCAAAGCCCAACGCCAGCAAGCCAAACTACGTCTCGCCCTGTGCGGTCCGTCCGGGTCCGGTAAGACCTACTCGGCGCTGCAGATCGCCCGCGGCATCGCGCCTGAAGGGCAGATCGCCATGATCGACACCGAGCGCGGCTCGGGGTCGCTCTACGCGGATCTCACCGAGTACGATATCGCGCCGATCTCGCCGCCGTTCACTCCCCAGCGCTACATCGAGCTGATCGGCGCCGCCGCTGCGGCCGGCTACCAGGTGTTGATCATCGACTCGCTCAGCCACGCTTGGACTGGCGAAGGTGGCGTGCTGGAATTGGTCGACAAGGCCGCCGCCGCCAGTCGCAGTGGCAACAGCTTCACCGCCTGGCGTGAGGTCACGCCGCAGCACAACGCGCTCGTCGATGCCATCCTCGGCGCGGATCTGCATGTCATCGTCACCCTGCGCACCAAGACCGCCTATGAGGTCGTCGACGACGGCAAGGGCAAGAAGGCGCCGCTCAAGATCGGCCTCGCGCCGGTGCAGCGCGAAGGGCTCGAGTACGAGTTCACCCTGGTCATGGATCTGTCGGTAGAAGGTCATGTCGCCACCGCCACCAAGGACCGCACCCGCCTGTTCGATGGCCTGCACTTCATCCCCGGTGCCGCCACCGGTGAGAGCCTCGCGCAATGGCTCGAGGGCGATGCGGAGGCCGCCGCCGCCAGCCGGGAAACGCTCAAGCGCCTTGTGCTGGATGCCAACGGCGTTGAGGCCGTTCCTGCGCTAACGACCTGGTGGCGGGGTGAAGCGCGGGCCATTGCCACGCTCAGCGACTCGGACCGCGCCGCACTGACCCAACACTGCGCCATCCGCAAGCGCACGCTCGAGGGCGAGAAGGCCAAGCAGCAGCGCAGCAAGGGCAATGGTCGCAGCCGCCCTGCTGCAGCCGATGACGCCGCAGCGCCTAGCCAACACTGAGCCAGCCCAACCGCGCGGCCCCGGCGGCTCGGGGTCGCGCTCTGCAACCAAATATCTAGGAGGACAGATCATGCCCGCAACCCTGACGCTCTATCAGCTCTCCGCCGACTACCGCCACGCCCTCGACGCGCTCACTGAGCGCGAGGACCTACCCGAGCAAGCCATCGCCGATACGCTAGAAGCACTCGAAGGCGAGCTTGAAGACAAGGCCCTGAACGTCGCGCGCTATGTGCGCAACCTGGAGGCCGAAGCCGCCGCTATCGCCGAGGCAAAAAAGCGTATGGAAACCCGCGAACGCGCCGCCGTCAATCAATCCAAGCGTCTTAAGGAATACCTGCGCTTTGAGCTGGAGCGTACCGGTCTCAAGCCCAAGGCCCCGGATCTGGCCCTCTCGGTCCAAAAGAATCCGCCCAGCGTCAGCATCGACGACGAAGCCAAGCTGCCCGCAGAATACCTCGAGACTATCACCAGTACACGCGCCCGCAAACAGGAGCTGCTCGAGGCGCTCAAGGCAGGGCAGACCATACCCGGCGCTCAGCTCAGCCAGAGCACGCGCTTGGTGATCCGCTAGCCATTCATCCAAGGCAGGGACGCCCACCGCTGACGCTACCGACACGCAACCACCGATGAAAGCCCGACCCCCATCGGGGGCTAGCCCGCTGGGCGCCGATCTCCAGGCCCGTTTCAGAGCGCACAAGACGCCGCTGACTGGCTCATTGGTGCACTCTTTGCCACCCTTTCCACAACGGCCTGTGTCGAAGACGATCTGGTCCAGGGAAACCTGCCAGATGCTCAACGTGGCCAGATCACTGGCGAGCTGTGTTATCCCAGTGAGTGGATTCCAGCCATGACACAGCTTTTTTAAGGTGACGAAATACGTCCGAATGCAAGCTCCTGATTTTCCTTCAAAGTGTTTGCGAGAGATCGCTCAGCTCGATGACCACCAGACTCACCTGATCCCGTAACTCTCCGATCTGAAATGTTGTTTTTATGCACCTTAAAAGGGCTGCATACATGCACCCAATCTTGCGCGAGAAGCTTCCGCCGTGCTGGTTGATGGTTCGCCCGATCTCTAGCCATCGGTTAAGATCGGACCCGAAAGTCACGGCACCTCGAGGTCCACTGGATGGCTCGCCGAACTCGAACACCTCCGAAATCTCCACTCGGCCCCACCGCAGCGGCGTCTAAGGACGACGAGCCTTCTGCACCGCGACCGCCTACGAGCAGGCCGCGCGCACGCCACCGGATACGCCCGCGTATCGCATGCGCCTGGGCACCACGCGCTACTTCGAGCGGGGCGAGGCGTTCCGTCTCAGCGCCGAGGATGTCGGCATGCGCTATCGTTACGAGCAGGTCAACACACACGCCTTCGTGCTGGCCACGAGCGGCCACTTCCTCATCACCCATGCCAAGGTCGACCACTGGGGCGACCCGATCGAACAGAAGGAGTACAAGCAGGCCCTGGCGCGTCATAATCCCAGCGACAGCGAACCACTGCCGTTGCCGCACACGGCCGACCCGGCGAACCCGTTCTTCGGCATCGTCGTCGTGCTCTACGCGCGCCCCGGCACCGGGCAGGACGAGACCCTGCCGATGCGCCTCGGCTTCGGCATCCCCGCGCGCGACCTCCGGGGCTGGCATCTGCTCAAGACGCTTGATCAGATATTCGCCGCCTATGCCGATTTGCATCACCGACCGTTCGATCGCGCACGGCCTCGGCTCAGACCGCAACAGGATCAGGCCGACGAGGCCGACCGGACCGCTGCACGCTCACGTCTTCACCAAGGGTAACGACCATGGGCGCACGCACCCCCGGCTTTCAGGCGACACAACTGACGCAGGCACGGCTCGCCCGGGGACTCACACGCATTGCCCTGGCCACCG
>PWTO01000096.1 GCA_003562815.1 Chromatiaceae bacterium
CCCGCCTCGGTGAGTCGGTCGCGCGCATCAGCGTCGGCGCGAGCGCGCTCACGCTCGTGCTCGCGCTGGTCTTGTTCGCCGATCAACTGGGCGCCGACAGTGGTCGGCTGGTCGGCGTTGGGCTCGGACTGTTCACGCTCTACATCGACTGGCTGAGTACCCTGATGGCGCTCCTGGTTGGCGGCGTCAGCCTGGTCGTGCATGTGTACTCGGTGCGCTACATGCAGGATGACCCGGCCTATACGCGCTTTTTCGCGTTGCTCGATGGCATTGTCGCGGTCATCCTGCTGATGGTCATGGCCGGCGATCTGCTCACGCTCCTGCTGGCCTGGCATCTGGTTGGCATCGTCCTCTATTTCCTGCTCAACCACGATACGCGCAAACCGGCATCGACGCGCTACGCCTTCTGGACCCTGTTCACGCACCGCATCGGCGACCTGCCGCTGCTCGCAGCCGTCGCGCTGATCCATCACGCCTTCGGCACCCTGAGCCTGCCGGAGGTGTTCGCAGCGATGGCGGCGGCACCGGCGACCACCACGCTGCTTGGCTTGCCGCTTGCCGAAACCCTCGGCGTGCTGATCCTGCTCGCGGCCTTCGCCAAATCGGCGCAGTTTCCGCTGCATACCTGGCTGCCCTACACCATGGACGGGCCGACGCCAGTCTCAGCGCTGATGCACGCCGGTATCGTCAACTCCGGCGGCTTCCTGATCAACCGCTTCGCGCCGATCTTCGTACACACCGAGGGCGTGCTGCTGCTCGCGCTCGCGGTCGGGCTGATCACCACCATCATGGGCTCGCTGATGATGCTGATGCAAAGCGACATCAAAAAGGCGCTCGGCTACTCGACCATGGGCCAGATGGGCTACATGGTGATGGAATGCGGCCTTGGCGCCTTCTCGCTGGCGATCTACCACCTGATTGCCCATGGCGTGTTCAAGGCCACGCTGTTCCTTGGCTCCGGGGCCATCATCGGCAACGCGCGCAAGGACCCGAACATCCCCGAGGGCGAGATCTACACATTCATGGTCGAGCGCAAGGTGCCGCATCCACCGGTGTCCTGGGTGATCTTCGCCGGCATCACCATCACCGTGCCGCTGCTGATCGTGTTTGGCGCCCACCAACTGGTCGATGAGGGCTTCCTGCATCATCAGGGCGCGCTCATCCTGCTGCTGTTCGGCTGGATCGCCGGCGCCCAGACCCTGTTCTTCGTCTACAAGATCGGCGGCGAGCAACCCTTCAAGTTGCTGTTCTACGTCATTCTCTCGTTCGGGCTGGTGATCCTGAGCTATGTGCTGATCGGGCATGCCTTCGATGCATTGCTCTATCCCGACCCGGCGTTCCGCGAGGCCCTGTACTCAGCCGCTTCGGTCAACGTCACCTCCTTCGTGCTGGTGCTGCTGGTGTTGATCGCGCTGATCGCCGGCGGTTGGCTGATGGTGTTTCGCGCCACCGCCGAGCCGCTGAACCGGCGCTGGCGCGAACGCTATATCAGCCTCTATGCACTGATGTCGCGCGAGTTCTATCTCGCCGACCTCTACAGCCGCGCTGGCGAGACGCTGCTTGCGGCCTCCAAGCGCGTCAACGCGCTGCTGCGCTGGGTCTAAGGGACGCGCTTGATGGTGACGCTGCTCCTCTTCCTGCTCGCCGGTCTGTTGCTGCCGCTGTTTCCGCTCAGCATCGGCGTCAACCTACTCTTGCAACGCACTCATCAGGGGCGGCTCGGCGAGCCACGCGCGCAGGCCGCATTGTTACTGCTGATGCCGTTGCTCGGCGTCGGCCTGATCGCGCTCGGGCTCGCCGTCGCCGACGACCGGGCGGCGGCCCTGACCACGCCCTTCGCGCTCTGGGGCGGGGCCACCTCGCTGTTCTATGCCTTTCGCATGCTGAGCGCGCGCGACGGGCGCATCTGGCTGGCGCAGCTCTACACCTCGGCACTGGCGCTGATCTGGATCGGTGTCGCGCATCAGGTGCCGCCGCTGCTGCCGGCGCTCGGGCTCGCGCTGTCGTTGCTGCCGCTGCTGTTTCTGTTCGATAGCCTAGCGCGGCGCTTCGGCATCGCCCGCGTCGGTCTTTATCCTGGACTCGGGTTGCGCATGCCACGCTTCTCGACGCTGTTCGTCATCGCCGTGTTGGTGGCCATCGGCGTGCCCTTCTCGCCTGGTTTCTTCGCCATCGCCGACCTCGCCTTTGGCGGCGTCGGGCGCAACGAGCTGGTCACCCTGTTGCCGCTTGGGCTCTCCTGGCTGCTGTGGACCTGGGCCGGTATCAACCTGCTGACCGGCATCGTCTTCGGCACGCCGCGCGATGACCTGCGCTATCGCGACCTCGATCCCCGGGGCGCACTTGCCCAGGGCGCGGGCATGCTTGCGCTGGCGCTGTTTGGACTCTTCTTGGTCGAGCGCGCCTTATCAACGACCCCGCCCTAACGGGCATGCCTCCCCGCCCTGAAGGACGGGGTTTCTCGCGGAGGAATTGATGACCAACCGCTCCGAATCCACCGCCGCGCGATCCGTCCTGGAAGCCAGCCCGCCGGCTGCCTCAAGTCTTGGCCAACGCCTCAAGATCCGCTCCATGGTCACCATGGCCGGCGAGGTGCTGCCATTCTTCTGGCCGATGCGCAACTTTATCCACCACAACCCGCTGCATGGGCTCGAGCATCTCCCCTTCGAGCAGGCCGTGGCCGAGGCCAGTCGCCTGTTCCATGCCCGTGGCTGGCTGCGACGCACCGACTATCAGCGCCTGCTCGCCGCCGGCGACATCGCCCCTGCCGTGCTCGAAACTCTGGTCAGCGACCAGGTCGAGGCCTGGCTGGCCGCCAACGGCACCCGTGCCGACACCGACCAAGGCACTAACCCCGCCGACAGCGCCCTGCTCAAACGCCTCCTGATGGCGATGTTGACCGGGCTCGACCAACCCGCGCCCGGCGACCGCGCGCCCGGCGCCGAAGAGGTGCTGGCCTGCCTGCGTCAGCCGCCGCCGTGAGCCTCGCCCTCACGCACCACGCCAGCCAGAACCCCGACCCGGAGTCCGCGCGATGACCGCCGATGCCAACCCGCCGTTCGCCGCTCAGCTCGGTCGCGAGCTGACCCTCTACGATGCCGTCGATCAACTCTTCGGCACCCGCATCGGCGAGACCCTGAACGAGCTGCTGATCAAGGGGCTGATGGACTTCTTCGACGAAGGCCAATCGGTCTGGCGCATGCCCGGTCGCCGCCAGGGTCTGTTCCGGGCCTGGAGCCGTATCGCGCGGCGCAACCGGCGCCTGAAGATGCGCGGCATGGATGTCGGCGCCATCCTCGCCGAGAGCGATCAGCCCGAGGTGATGATCGACCAGGTCATGCGCCGCCTCGGCATCCCCGAAGCCCTGTGGATGGACAACTTCAGTGTCGAACTGAGCAAGCTTCACGGCTGGGCCGGCTTCGTGCGCTGGCGCGCCCAGGCCCGCC
>PWTO01000172.1 GCA_003562815.1 Chromatiaceae bacterium
ATGAATCCGGTGCCGCAGCCACCACTGGAACTGCCGGGCGCCGGCATTGGCTGGTTCGAGCGCACGCTGCTCGGGGCGGGCATCCGCACGGCGGCGCGTTTCTACAGCAAGGATCGGCTGACGCGGCTGTTTCGCGACGAAGCTGAGCGCACGATCGCGGTGGCGCGCGGGCTGAGCGAGGCGCAGGGCCGTGAGCGGGCGCGGATCGAGCGTTTTATCGGCATCGAGGACAGCAGCCGCGATTGGTCGGTGTACATGACCCTCGAACATCTGATCATCGTCAACACCACCATTGCCGCGATCTTGCCGCAGCTCTATTCCGGTCGCTTGGTCGGGACTCAGGTCAAGATCGAAGAGGTCAAACCGGTGCCGGAGGCGGGGCCGGAGCAGATCGACGACCTGGCCGCCTTGGTCGAGCGCTACACCGACATCGTCGATAAACTCGGCAATCTGCGTGCCGGCGCCCGGCTGCCGCATCCCTGGTTCGGCTCGCTCTCGGCGGCGCAGTGGCACGCGCTCGCGACCATCCACAACAGCACCCATCGGCGCCAGATCGAGCGCATCAAGCAGGCATTGAGCTGAGATCCATCGTCATGCAACACGCACCATCGAAGACCCCGGACTCGGAACGCGAGCGCGAGCTGCTGCGCGGTGCCGACGATCTGCTCGCGGATTTCGATCGCGGCGTCACCGTCTTCAATGAGTTCGTGCAAGGCTGTCGGGGCCTATTCGATCTCGGGCGCAGCGTGACCGTCTTCGGCTCGGCGCGTTTTCCCGAGGAACATCGCTGGTATCGGCTCGCGCGGGCGATCGGCGCCGAGCTGGCGCGGACGGGCTGTACGGTGATCACTGGCGGCGGCCCCGGCCTCATGGAGGCCGCCAATCGCGGCGCTCAGGAGGCGGGCGGCCTGAGCGTCGGCTGCAATATCTGCTTGCCGCATGAGCAACAGTCCAATCCCTACCTTGATCGGATGCTGACCTTCGACTACTTCTTCGTGCGCAAGGTCATGCTGCTCAAATATTCATCGGGGTTCGTGTTCCTGCCCGGCGGTTTCGGCACCCTCGACGAGCTGTTCGAGACCCTGACGCTGATGCAGACCGGCAAGGTCGGGGCGTTTCCGTGCGTCGCCGCCGGCACGGCGTTCTGGCAGCCGATGCTGGAGGTCGTGATGACGCAACTCTATGAGGCAGGCACGGTCGCGCCGGGGGAGGTCGATCTCGGTCTGCTCGATGATCCGACTGAGATCGTTGCTCATCTGCGCTTGGTTTGATCCTTGGTTTGGGTGGTTCTTTCGGCTGCTCCAGTCTGTCGGTCACATACACTCATCAAACCTCAGAAGCATTCCAGTTGCTGAACGCCAGCAGCCAGGAATCGATGCCCGGGTTGCGCACGCCTTGCGCCCGCAACGCCTCGCCGATCTCGATCATCAGCGCCCGGAACTCGCGCACTTCCTGTTGCCAAAGCGCTGCCGGCAATTCCGGATGATCCGCCATCGTCTCGGCCGCCAGAGAGCCAGCCCCGGCCCACCAATCATTGCCATCGAGCTGCGCGAGGGCCTGTTGCGGCGATGTCTGCATTAAGACGCTGAGCCCATGCACGTCGGCCGCGCGCGGATGCTCGATCCGGTCAAGCAAGTCAGCAAGCTGTGATAACGGTGTCGATAATGGAGTGTTCAATACGTTGTGCCTCCCATCCTCGCGGACGCTGAGATCCGATCATAAGCCGCCAGGGCCTCGGCGCGGCTTGCCTTGAGATCGATGATCGGTGCCGGATACTCGCGGCCGAGCCGAATGCCGCATTGGGCCAATAGACTCGCTGGGGTCTGCCAAGGCTGGTGGAGTAGCTTGTCAGGCAGCTTGGCCAGTTCCGGGCACCAGCGCCGCACATAGCGCCCGTTTGCGTCAAAGCGCTCGCCTTGGCGCACCGGGTTGAAGATGCGGAAATAGGGCGCGGCATCGGCGCCGCAGCCGGCGCTCCATTGCCAACCCTGGGTATTATTGGCGAGATCGGCATCGACCAGCGTATCCCAGAACCAGCGCGCGCCCTCTTGCCAGGGCAGGCGTAGGTTCTTGGTCAGCAGTGAGGCGACGATCATCCGCACTCGGTTGTGCATCCAGCCGGTGTGCCAGAGTTCGCGCATACCGGCATCGACGATCGGGATGCCGGTGCGCCCGCGCTGCCAGGCTTTGAGCAGGGGTTCGGTGTCGCCCCTGCGCCAGGGGAAGTCGGCGAAGCGTGGGTTCAAGGGCTCGCTTGAGGTGTGCGGAAAATGATAGAGCAGTTGATGGCTGAACTCGCGCCAGCCCAGCTCGCGCAGATAGGGCTCGGCGATGGCTTGGTCGGCGAACACTGCATCGGGGTCGGAGCTAGAGCCGGAATCGGAGCCGGAGCTGGGGCCTGAACCAGAGCCGAGGTGGGCCTCGCGAATCCGGGCCAGGATCTGGCGCGGGCCGATCTCGCCGAAGTGCAGATGCGGCGAGAGCCTGGAGGTGCCAGGTTCCGCCGGCCAGTCGCGGGCCTCGTGATAGGAACAAATCGCGTCGATGAGGAAGCGCTCGAGCGCCTGCCACGCGCCGGCCTCGCCCGGCTGCCAAGCCTCGCGCAGACCCTGATCCCAGGGGATGCTCGGCTGCAGCGCGAGTGCCTCGACAGCGAGCCCGTCGATCGCATTTGGAACGGGCGGCAAGGTCTCCGGTGGCGCCGTTGGTGGCGCGTCTAGTGCTGCGGCTGATGCTGGCGCGGACCTGTCCGCAGTCTCCGCGCGCTCCGCGAGCTGTGGCCCGAGACGGCGCCAGTAGGGCGTAAACACGCGATAGGGCTCGCCGCTGCCGGTCTTCAGTGCCCAAGGCTCGCTGAGCAGTGCCGCGTTGTGGCTCGCGCAATCGATCCCGTCGGCGCGCAAGGCCTGTTTGATCCGGCTGTCGCGGGCGATGAGCGCCGGCTCGTAGCAGCGGTTCCAATGCACTTGGGAGGCGCCGGTCTCGGCGATCAAGGCGCGCAGGGTCGCCAGGCTTTCGCCCCGGCGGATGATCAGCCGGCTACCGAGGCGCTGCAGATGCTCGCTGAGCGCGCACAGGCTCTGGTGCAGCCACCAGCAGGAAGCCGCACCCGGTTGCCACGGCGCCTCTTCGTCGGGCGCATGGAAATAGACCGGAATCACGCGTTCGCCGCGAGCGAGCGCCGCCACGAGGGCCGGATTGTCGCCAAGCCGCAGATCGCGACGCAGCCAGACGAGGGCTGTGGTGGGCATGGTGTCTGTGGTGTGCTTCGGGCTGCTTGCTCAAGATGACCGATTATCTCAGACTCAGCGCAAGAGCAAAAAACAGTTCCTTGATTTGTTGCCGAAGTTATTTATAATTATTCTCTATAAGCAAGCGATACAGCATCGGCGAGTTTGCCAAGCGCATTGGCCGCTCGCCCCAGACGATCCGGCG
>PWTO01000220.1 GCA_003562815.1 Chromatiaceae bacterium
GCGTGCTTGACCTTGCACCTGTCCCACCTAATGCCTGATAGCAACCCGCCTGATGGCAACCCGATGATTCTTAGAGATTGTTTTCGGAGACTCTGATGTTTCGACGCCTCTTCCTGACGCTGCTATTACTCAGTGCCACCGCACCCGCTCTGGCGCTGAATGTGGTGGCAACCAGCACCAGCATGGGCGCTCTGGTGCGCGCCGTGGCTGGCGAGCATGCCGATTTGACCGTGCTGGTCGGGCCTGACCAGGATTTGCACTCCCTTGACGCCAAGCCCACCATGATCCGCGCCTTGCGCAGTGCCGATCTGGTCGTGGCCGTGGGCGCCGAGCTTGAGATCGGCTGGCTGCCGTTGGCGATCCAGAGCGCGGCGAACCGCGCCATCCAGCCCGGTCAACCGGGCTATTTCGAGGCCGCCGCCCAGGTGTCATTGATCGATCATGGGGCGCCTGCGGATCGCGCTCAGGGCGACGTGCATCCGCTCGGCAATCCGCACGTCAACATGGACCCGGTGCGCATGGTTGCCGTTGCGCACGCGCTCGCTGAGCGTTTCGCGCTCCTGGATGCGGCCAACGCGGCCCGCTATCGGCGCGGCGCCGAGCGTTTCGCCGAGCAGGTCGATCGACGCCTGCCGCAGTGGCAGCAGCAGGTGGCCGACGCCCCCGGCGTGGTGCTCTACCACCGCGATGCCAACTACCTGTTGGCGCGGCTCGATGTGCCCTTTCTCGGGACCATCGAGCCGATTCCAGGCGTGCCGCCCTCGGGGCGTGACCTCAGGGAGCTGCGCAATGCCCTAGAGGGACAGCGCGGCATCGTCCTGTTCGCGACCTTTGAATCGCCAAGGCCGCCGCAGCGTCTGGCCGAGAATCTCGGGTGGCCGTTCGAGGCCATCCCATTGGACCCCCCGCTTGACGCCGATGGCGAGGGCTATCTCGCGCTCATCGATCGCTGGGTCAATGCCATTAGTGCCACACGCTAGGCCCGTGCAAGACGCGGTGCAGGCCGACGCAGGGACCGGCTCATTGCTGAGCCTCGAGGACGTGCGGGCGGGTTATACGCGCCCGGTCGTCGGGCCGGTCTCGTTGAGCATCGCCAGCGGCGAGATCCTCGGGCTCTGGGGCGCAAACGGCAGCGGTAAATCGACTCTGCTCAAGGCGATTGCCAACGTCGCGCCGCTGTTCTCGGGCAGGATCAGACGCGCGTCCGATCTGCGCGTCGCCTATCAAGAGCAGCAGCCCGCGCGCCTAACCTTGATGCCGCTGACCGGTCGCGATCTGCTGCGCGCCGCCGCCGCCGCCGATCCACCACCGCCCTTGCAGCGCTTGTTGCGCATGCGGCTCGACCAGCTCAGCGGCGGCCAGTTCCAACTGCTGATGGTCTGGGCCGCTCTGGCCGGAGAGGCGCAGCTCGTGCTGCTTGACGAACCCACCAACAATCTCGATCCGGCCGCCGAGCACTTGCTCGCCGACCTCCTGCAGGGTCATCAGGGTCGCAACCGTGGCGTCCTGCTGGTCAGCCATGAGCGTGATTTTCTTGAGCGTGTCTGCACCCGGCGGCTGGACCTGAGCTGAGGCGATATGCATCCAGACCTGCTGTTCGATCCACTCTTCCTGCTGCCGTTCGTCATCGGCGCCTTGGTCGCCGTCCTGCTCGCGCTGCTCGGCTGTCTGCTGCTGTTGCGCGAGGAATGGCTGGCCGCGCTCGGCTACGCCCATCTGGCCGGGGCCGGGGCCTTGATCGCCTTGGCCGCAGGCCAGGTCGCGGTGCTCGGCGGACTGCTGTTAGCCGGCGCCGGCAGCCTGACCAAGACCCTCACCAGGGCGAGCGGGAATCCGGTCTATGCGGTGATGATCTTGCTCGGCTGGTCACTCGGGCTGTTGGTGGCGGCAAATACCGGCTTGGGCGAGAACCTGGCCCGCGCGCTGGTCGATGGGCAGCTCTATTTCGTCAGCCGCGCCGATCTGATCGCCGCGCTGGGCCTAGGGCTGGTCGCCGGTATCGGCTTGCCGTGGCTGACGCCGCGTTTGCTACGCGCGCGCTTCTTTCCGTGCCATGAGCGCGCTAACCAGCGCCCATCCTGGCACTGGCTGGTCGGCTTCGATCTGCTCGTGGCCGCGGCCATGGCGGTGGGCACGGCGACCATCGGCATCATGGGCACCTTCGTGCTGGTGCTGATCCCGGCCTGGCTCGCGTTCCAGCTCGGCTCGAACTGGCGCATGACGTTGATCATCGCCACCGTCGTCGCGCTGTTCGGCTATGTCTTCGCCTTTGTTCTTGCGTTGCTGCTCGACCAGCCGTTCGCGCCGGTGCTGGTGGCATTGATGCTGGCGCTGGCGCCGTTCAGTCTGCTTGCGCGAGCGAAGGCAGCACGGACCCATCGCTGATCAAATGACGCTGCGCTGGCGCAGCTGCCATTGTAGCGCTCAGGATTTAGGCATCCCAGAGCGCATCGATGGCAAGCAGATAGCGCGTGTCGGTGTCGGGCGCTGGTGAACGGTGAATCGCGCCTCGCGCTGCATTTCCTGGCCAGGCCGAGCCCTTGAGCAGGACGATGTCGAACGTTTTGGCGCATCCGCTTGCCGGGAGCGACTGAGTCGCCTCCTCGCGCAAGTCCAGCCCATCCAGCCCTCTATCCTCGAGCCATTCCGTGCCTGGGCCGCGGTAGGTGCAGAGTAAGCGAACACCGGTTCGATCCCGGTGCCAGCGTGGGCACATGGCCTGATCGAGTCGCTCCATACGCACGCCAAGTGCTGGACAGCCAAGCAGGTCTGCATAGAGTTCGGCGAGGAAGGCAAGATCGTTTGCTAATGCGGCGCGATCATGGTCATCGCCCTCAGAAATGGGCAGCGGCCAAGTCGACGAAGGCATCTGCGCCGTCGGCGCCGAGGTCACGAGACGGAAGCCGCGCCATGATCGCTGATCCAGGCTGGCCAGATAGCGCTCGATCCTGGGTGTCGGGGAACGCTCGAAGAGACAGACCTGCGTGGTTTCGGTAAAGACGTCGATTAGGTCGGCGAGTTCAGGCACAACCCGCGTGTGCGGATGTGCGGCCCCAATGTCGTGCGTCGGCTGGAACAGCCGAGCGTTGAGTGGCAGCGTGACAGCGGTTTCAGGCATGGGAGGAGGCACTCTTTGTTGAAAGTACGCCCGCTGGCGTGGGCTCATCAGTTCCTCCGCGAGAACCCCCGGCCTTCAGGCCGGGGAGGAAGAGCGGCGGCGGCGATCAGAACCTTCGACGCTTGACCTTTCGTCAGCATGATCCTGACCTTTCAGAGCGGCGGACTGAGGAAGCATCCGCCGGTGAGTCTTAACGATCTGTTGCACACGTAACCCCTTTTAAGCATCTCTGCTAAGGCGGGCTGAGGCTGGTCAACCAAGCTCTTTCAAGCTCCGCC
>PWTO01000226.1 GCA_003562815.1 Chromatiaceae bacterium
TGATCCATCGCGGGCGCACCGATCTCAATCGGCACAAGCGCGAGATCGCGGTCGAGACCGACCGGCGCACGCTCGCCGATGCCTTCGCCGGCGCCGATGTGTTCATCGGGCTCTCGGGGCCAGACCTGGTCAGCACGGAGATGCTGGCATCCATGGCGCCGCAGCCGGTGGTCTTCGCGCTCTCAAATCCGGTGCCCGAGATCCGCCCCGAGGTAGCGCTAACGGTGCGCGACGATCTGATCATGGCCACGGGCCGTTCGGACTATCCGAATCAGGTCAATAATGTGCTCGGCTTCCCGTTCATCTTCCGCGGCGCGCTCGATGTGCGCGCCTCGCGCATCAATATGCCGATGTGCATTGCCGCTGTGCATGCACTCAAAGATCTGACCAAGGAGCCGGTGCCGGCCTCGGTGCTCGCGGCCTATGGCCTCGATGCGCTGAGCCGTGGGCCGGACTACATCATCCCCAAGCCACTCGATCCGCGCTTGCGCGAGGCCGTCTCCTCAGCAGTCGCGCGCGCGGCGGTGGCCAGCGGTGTCGCCCGCATCGCGACTCCCAGCGCCGACTGAGGCGCAGGCTCTCCCACTCCCTGTGACTGCTCGGATGGCAGCCGTCGATCTCGCGTAGAATCAGGGTTCTATCCGTTGAACAAATAAATAGACGGACATAGCCTTTTGCGCTATTCTGTTCTGCATGAAGCGCATCAAACTCAGTGCCTGGGCCAAGCAGCAAGGGATTGCGTACCGCACCGCGTGGAACTGGTACAAGGCGGGGAAACTGCCGGCCCCGGCGCACCAAACCGAGACCGGCACCATCCTGGTCGAGGTGACTGACGAGGCTCCGGCGGGCGGCGCGCGTGCCGTGCTCTACGCCCGCGTCTCCAGTCACGATCAGAAGCCCCAGCTCGACGGACAGATTGCCCGCTGCCTGGCCTTTGCCAACGGGGCTGGTCTGAGCGTGGTGCAGACCGTCACCGAGGTCGGCTCAGGCCTGAACGGGCATCGCAAAAAGCTGCTCAGTTTGCTGGCCGACTCCAAGGTGGATGTGATCGTGGTCGAACACCGCGACCGGCTGATGCGCTTTGGCGCCGAGTATGTCGAAGCCGCCCTGCACGCACGCGGCGCGCGGCTGCTGGTGGTCGATGACGGTGAGTTGGCCGATGACCTGGTGCAGGACATGATTGCCGTGCTGACGTCATTCTGTGCGCGGCTCTACGGACGAGGCTCAGCGGCGAACCGGGCGAAACGGCTGGTCGAACAGTGCCAGCAGGATGAGCGCGATGGCCCGTAAACCTGAGAAAGCCCAGCGCACCTACCAGGCGCGTCTTGCCGATCCCGACGGCTCGCTGGATGCCGCGCTCGGCGCCTACGCCGATCTCTACGGCCAGGCTGAGCGGGCGCTGTTTGCTGACATGGCCGCCGGCTGCAACCCGGCCGCGCTCAAGTCCAGCTACCTGATCCGCTTCGGCCTGACCGCCCGCCAATTCAACGCCATCGCCATCAATCTCAAAGGCAAGATCGCCTCCATCAAGGAGCGTCGCACCGGACTGATCGACGAGGCCAAGGCGCGGATCAAGAAGGCCGAGCAGGTCATCACCAAGCTCGATCAGCACATCCGCAACAGCAAAGACACCGATCAGCGCCGGCGCCTGAGCGCCAAGCGCCACCAGAAGCAGCGCCGGCTGGCGAAACAGCAAGCCCGACTCGCCCAGATGGAAGCCGATCACGCTAACGGGACCGTGCGCCTGTGCTTCGGTGGGCGCAAACGCTTCCATGCGCAGTTCAACCTCGAGGCCAACGGCTACGACTCTCACGAGGCGTGGCGCGAGGATTGGCAGCGTGCTCGGGCCAGCCAATTCTCTGTGATCGGCTCCAAGGGCGAGACCGCCGGCTGTCAGGGCTGCGTGATCGAGCCCGTGGGCGAGCAGCGTTTTGCGCTGCGCCTGCGCCTACCCCATGCCCAATGCCAGGACGGCGAGAAGTACCGCCGCCTCGAGCTCGATCTGGCCTATGGCGCGGAGACGATCCACGCGGCGCTCGAGGCCGGGCAGGCGATCAGCTACCGCTTCCAGCGCGATGCCAAGGGTTGGCGCGTGTTCCTCACCACGCTCGCCAAGCCTGTGCAGCAAACCAGCAGCCCGCTGCTTGGCGCGATCGGCATCGATCTGAACGCTGATCATCTCGCACTGTGCGAGACCGATCGCCACGGCAACCCGATCGCCTCTGCCACCGTCCCGCTGTGCACGTACGGACTGGATCGCCATCAGACCCAGGCCGCGATCGGCGAGGCGATCAAGGCGGTGATGGCCTTCGCCGACGGCAAGGACAAGCCGCTGGCGATCGAGCAGCTCGACTTCGCCAACAAGAAAGCCGCCCTCGAAGAGGACGGCCCTGGTTATGCGCGCATGCTCTCGGCGCTGGCCTACACGCAGATCATCGCGACCCTGAAGGCGCGCGCCCATGACGCGGGCCTCGAGGTCATCACCCGCAACCCGGCCTATACCTCGGTGATCGGCCGGGCCAAGTTCGCCGAGCGCTACGGCCTCGGCGCCCATCATGCCGCTGCGCTCGTCATTGCGCGGCGGGCTCTGAACCTCTCGGAACGGCCCAATCGCCACGCCAGAACCGCCCGTGCGCTACCTGTAAGGAATCGCGCACGGCACGTCTGGTCGTTTTGGAGTCAGGTCGTGCGCGAGCAGCGACGTATGCAGCGTGCGGGCGGTCGGTCTTCGGACCGATCCCGGTCACCCCCGACCCCACGGGCGACGGCGTAACCGGCGATCCATTCGCCCGTGGTTGGCGCAATTCCAACCCGCGAATCGTGAGCAACACTGTTCGGCTCACGTGCATGGATAGTTTTCCATGGCTCGAGGAACGGTTTGGGCGTGACTGACAGACGGGAGAGACCGCTATGGCCGATCAGATCATCACCATTACCAACAACGCGTCCGGTGAACGCTTCGACTATCCGCTGAAGACGGGAACGCTCGGCCCGGGTGCGCTGGATATCTCCTCGCTCTACCGCGATGCCGGTTTCTTCACCTATGATCCAGGCTTCATGGCCACCGCGAGTTGCCACAGCGCCATTACCTTCATCGATGGCGAGAAGGGCGTGCTGCTCTATCGCGGTTATCCGATCGAGCAGTTGGCGACCAAGGCGAGCTTTCTCGAAGTCGCTTACCTGTTAGTTTACGGCGAGCTGCCGAGCGAAGAGGAGTTGAATCATTTCGAGCATCTGATCACCAGCCATACGATGCTCAATGAGAACCTGAAGCGGTTTCTCAGCGGCTTCCATTACGATGCTCACCCGATGGCGATCCTCTGTGGCGTGGTGGGCTCCCTCTCGGCCTTTTATCACGAATCCATCGACGTCAA
>PWTO01000290.1 GCA_003562815.1 Chromatiaceae bacterium
CGTTTCAAGACTCGGCTCTCGCTCTCCAGCGGTAACGTCGATGAGGTGATCCAAAAACGCCTGCTGGCCAAGACCGCGCCGGCGCGCGAGGCGCTGACCCAGGTCTACACCGACAGCGCCGATATCCTCAAGAATCAGCTCAGCTTCAGCCACGTCGGCATGACCTTCAAGCCCTATGCCGACGCGCCCGACTTCGCCGCCGTCTACCCGTTCGCGCCCTACCAGTTCCAACTGGTGCAGAAGGTCTTCGAGGCCATTCGCCGCCACGGTGTCACCGGCCTGCATCTGGCGCGCGGCGAGCGCTCCATGCTCGATGCCTTCCAGTCCGCCGCCACCCAGCTTGGCAGCGAGACGATCGGCGTGCTGGTGCCGCTGCACCGCTTCTATCCGGCCATCGAGAGCTTCCTCGAAGGCGTGGTCAAGTCCACCATCGACAACGCTGAGCGCAACGCCAAGCTCGAGCCATTCGATACCCTGCTCCTCAAGACCCTGTTCCTGATCCGCTACGTCGACGAGATCCGCGGCAATGTCGACAACCTGATCACTCTGTTCATCGACCGCATCGATGCCGACCGCCTCGCCCTGCGCAATCAGATCGAGGCCAGCCTGCAGCGCCTGGAGCGCGAGACCCTGATCGGGCGCAACGGCGAGGACTTCTTCTTCCTCACCAACGAAGAGCGCGACATCAGCCGCGAGATCAAGGACGTCGACCTCAGCAGCGCCGAGGAGACCAAGCTGCTCGCCGAGCTGTTGTTCGAGGACGTGCTCAAGGGCCTGCGCAAGCACCGCTTCCCGGACAACCAGAAGGACTTCGGCCTCACCCGGCTGTGCGATCTGCACCCACACGGCCATCGCACCGATGGCGACCTGCTGCTCTCGGTGATCACGCCGCTGGCCGATGACTACGGCCTCTATGACGAGACCCGCTGCATCTTGAACAGCAGCGTCGAGGGCGGCGCGCTGATCCTCAAGCTGCCGGATGACAAGACCCTGGCGCGCGAGATCCGCACCCAGATCCAGACCGACAAATACGTCGGCCGCAAGAACGACGGCACCGCCTCGCACACCACGCGGCGCATCCTGCGCGAGCGCCAGGAGGAGAACCGCGAGCGCCGGGCACGGTTGCTGCGATTGCTCGACCAGCACTGTCAGGAGGCCGCGATCTACGCCGCTGGCCAACCGGTACCGACCAAGGCCAGCAGCGCCGCGCAGGTCGTTGCCGACGGGCTCAACTATCTGGTGCGCAACAGCTTCAATAAGCTCGGCTACCTCAGCCACCTCTCCGCCAACCCGCAGGCCGAGATCAAGGCCGTGCTCAGTGCCAGCGATGTCGATGATCTGGGCTTCTCGCTGGAAGCAGGGCAGGGTAACCAGCGGGCGATCCAGGAGCTGACCCAGACCATCGAACTGATGGCCAGCGCCAACCACGCCATTGTCCTCGAGCCCTTGGTGCAGGAGCGCTTCGGCCGCCGGCCCTTCGGCTGGCCAGAATGGGAGGTGGTGCTGCTGGTGGCCCGGCTGCTGCGCCGTGGCGACATCAGCCTGGTGCTCGACGGTGATACGCTGAGCCCGGAGAAGGCCTACGAGCCGCTGACCTCGCCGAGCAAATGGCGCAAGCTCAGCCTGATCAAGCGCAAGACCCTCGACAGCGCCAAATTGCAGCAGGCGCGGCAATTGGCCAAGGAGCTGTTCGGCAGCCTGGCCCCGGAGGGTGAGGAGGCGATTGATGCCGATCTGCGCGCAAAGCTGAGCGACTGGCAGGCGGACCTTGGCGAGTACAAGACCCTGGCCAGCAGTGGCGCCTATCCCGGCAGCGACCGCATCGCCGAGGCGCTCGGTCTGCTCAAGCCGCTCAGTGCCGAGACCGAGCGCGTCGCCCTGATCGAGCAGTTTCTATCCCGCAAGAACGACCTGCTCGACCTCGCGGACGACATCCACGAGCTGCGCCACTTCTTCACCCATCAACGCCAAGCCTGGGATCAGTTGCTCGACGCCAAACAACGCTTCAAGGCCAATCGCCACGAGCTGGAGCAGGATGCTAGTGCCGCCGCCGCACTCAAACGCATTCAGGACATCCTCAACGCACCCTCACCCTATGGGATGGTCAAAGAGGCCGCCGGGCTGATCCATCAGATCGAGCAGGTCAACGACGGGCTGATCGCCACCCATCGCGAACAGGTGCTGCCCGAGGTCGACAAGCAGATTGGCAAGGTCCAGATCGAGCTGGATGCCGCCCAAGCCGTTCAGGACCTGCGCAACCAGTGCCTCTATCCGCTGCAGCAGCTCAAGAAGCAGCTCGAGGCCCAGACCAGCCTCGCGCACATCGCCCAGGCCGAAAGTCGCGCGATCGACCTCGCTGATCAGGCCTTTGCGCGCATCGAGGACGCGGTCAAACCGCCGAAGACGGCAGGTGGCGATGGCGTCAACGATCCAGAGCCGAAACCCTACGTCAAGCCACGCCGAGTCATCAAGCCGTCCGCGCTCGCCCCAGATGGGTACCTGGAAACCCAGGCCGACATCGATGGCTATCTCGACAGACTGCGCGGGGCGCTGGAGAAGGTGATTGCTGCGGGTGATCGCATCGAGATCCGCTGAGTGCTACATTTTACGAATGAAGCATCGATCATGAAGCCGTAGGAGTCTCCGCATGGCATCCGTCACCCTGTCCAGCAAATTCCAGCTCTCCATCCCCAAGGCGGTGCGAGAGGAGCTACACCTCCAAGCCGGCCAACGCTTCGCCGTCATCACCAAGGGCGACATCATCTCCCTGGTGCCGATTCCCGAGCTGTCCGAGATGCGCGGCATCGCCAAAGGGGCTGATACCAGCAACTATCGGGATCGCACTGACCGTCTCGAGCGCTATAAGTAAATGGTGCTGGTCGATACCTGCGGCTGGATCGAGTGGTTGGCGGACGGCCCCATCGTCGAGCGCTTTCTCCCGTACCTAGAGACCACTGAGGCCATCATCGTGCCCACGGTGGTTCAGTTCGAGCTGTACAAGTGGCTTGAGCGCAACCAAGGCGAGCAAGCCGCGATGAAGGCCATTGCCCGTACCACGCGTTCCGTCGTCGTGGACCTCGACACCTCGATCGCACTGCTCGCGGCCGAGCTGAGCCGCGATCACCGGCTCTCCGTTGCCGATTCGGTGATCTATGCCATCGCCCGGAAGCATCGAGCCGAGCTGATCACCTCAGACGATCACTTCGAGGGGCTCTCAGGCGTCACCTACTTTTCCAAGAAGGACCTCTAATCCGCATGCAAACCAACACGCTCAAGATCTACGCCCCGAAAGCCCGCCGCGACTTCATCGCCGCCGTCACCCGCCGCGCCGGGCTGTTTGGGCTTACCGCCAATGGCATCGCTCCGGCA
>PWTO01000208.1 GCA_003562815.1 Chromatiaceae bacterium
GGCCTTGGATCAGTACGCGCCGGGGGTGCAGTTCATCCCCGAGGTCTGGCAGGGGCATAAGAACCAGGGCGAGGGGTTTTGGGAGGCGTTGGCGTTTTTGGAGGGGGTGGGGGTTTGAGGGAACGGGGGTTGCGAAGGCCTACTTGGCTCGGCGCCACCTTCTGGTGTTTTTTGGCCGCCTTCCGCGCTACCCTCGATGAACTGCACGGCGCCTATGCCATCCTGCCTGGTTTTCATTACCATGAGTTCGCCAACCAACCGCTCAGCGCCAAGTGGGAACAGGGTCTGCCGCACTGCCGCCAACATCAGCCCGATGGGGTGGTGATCGTCGGCTGCTGGAGTGGCTGGACTATTCGCTCTGGGCGGGCGATGGCATCGACAAGAGCCTGGATGCGCGCGCCAAGGAGCGAGTGAGCGCCCGCAGCCTGCTTCCGCTGGGCTTTGATGAGCATCTGCCGGTCTGGTGGCACGGGCGGCGCTGTTTGTTCGGCCAGTTGGCGTTGCCCATGGCGCGGCTGGATGGGCTGGCGGTGGATGTTAAGCTGCCGGGGGAGAACATCACGGTGCTGGAGAAGTACCAGCGTTGCCCGGAGGCGTTCACGCGGCTTGCGGACCCCTGGGGGCTGCTGGAACGGCATTTTCCGGCGGAGACGGTGGCGCGGTTGCGGGCGTTGGCGGCGGGGATGAGTGATGCGGCGACGGGGTGACTGATGCGCTACGAATTTATCGAATCCCCATTGTTCTCCGCCCTGCTGTCCGATTATCTGACGGACGATGAATACCGAGTGTTTCAAGAATACCTCTGCGAACACCCGGACTCAGGCGATGTGGTGCGAGGTTCCGGCGGGGTGCGCAAGGTACGGTGGCGTCGTCCCGGGAGCGGCAAGTCGGGTGGCGTGCGGGTGTGCTACTACAAGCGAGTCCGCGCCGGGCAGATGCTGATGTTGGTGATCTATGCCAAGAGCGCCCAGGATACGATTCCCGGGCATCTGCTCAAGGCGCTGCGCGAGGAGATGGAAGATGCCGAAAACTGAACAAGAACTGCTCGCTCGCGATGCCGGGCGTGACATTGGCGCTGAACTTCTGCAAGCGGCGCGTGATTTGAGAGCCGGGCACTGGGCGCGCAAGACCTCCTTTGAAATCCTGGCGGATGGTGCGGTGCGACGGCGCATTGAGCGCGCGGACGGCACAGTGGAAAAGGACGAAGTGTTGACCGGCCCGCGCTGGGAACTGCTCGCAGTTCGTACCCAATCGGGCTTACCACCCGGGGAGTTCGCGCGTGCGTTAGGGGTTTCCAGACGGACGGTGGACAATTGGGAGCAAGGCCGGGCCGAACCGACTGGTGCCGCGCGCCAACTGCTGCGACTTGCGGCCCGATTCCCGGAGACGGTGGAGAGGCTAGCGCAACTGGAACATTGAACAACGCTATTGAGGACATGACAGAAGATGGAAGAACCATTGCCGGCAGACGGAGCGGCCCGGCTCAGCGAGCGGCTGCGGACACGGGAAGCAGTGATTTGGATCTTGGGCCTGGGCTATGTCGGCCTGCCGCTGATGCTGCGCTTCAGGGGATTAAATGGGGACGTACCACGGTTTCGGATCGGTGCCAGGCGCGGCAGTTCCGGTGACAGTTTACCGAATACCCTACTTCATCGAGCAAGTCCCCAGCGAGCGCCTGGTCACCATCCAGGCCACCTCGCCGCAACGGATCGACGCCGATCTCGACGCCGCCCTGGCGCGCTTCGCGCGCGACCGGCTCGATTCCCAGCTCAGCGCCGTGCGCACCAAGTGCTTTTTCTGGCAGGATAACGCCACCCCGATCAATTACGACCCGCTCCATCGCCCGCGCCGCCAAGACTTTGCCGGCACCCTGATTGAACATGGGATGGAAAACGGCGCCTTCACCATCACCCGTCGCGCCATTCTCGAACAGTACCGCTGCCGCCTCGGCGGGCGCAGCGGCCTCCACGAGATGCCCGAGCACAGCGCCCTGGAGATCGACGAGCCGGAGGATTGGGCGCGGGTGGAGGCGGTGCTGGAGCAATCACGAGGTAAACACCATGCTGACCATTGAGATCCCCGAACCCTTGCAGGATAAGATTCGTATCATGGCCAGACAGGCGGAACAAACGCCGGAACAGTTGGCGCTGGAAGTGCTGGAAGAGCATCTGGATCATCGCAGCGCCTACATCGAGACGGCGTATCTTCAACGCTCCGCCAGGAACCGTCAGCGCCTTGATCAGGCCATTGAGGACATCAAGCAGGGGAGGTTTCAGCCGCAGGCGCTGATCGATGATTAGCTGGCACGCGCAGGCCTGGCAGGATTATCTACACTGGCAACAGACCGATAAACGGATATTGAAGCGGATCAATGCGTTGATTCGCGATATCCAACGCAGCCCCTTTGACGGCATCGGCAAGCCGGAACCGCTGAAATACGAATGGTCAGGTTTCTGGAGCCGACGCATCGATGAGGAACACCGCCTAGTCTACACCTGCCAGGCGGATGACATCATCATCGCGCAATGCCGCTACCATTACTGAAGCCTTGAACAAGGAGCCGCACTGATGCGCATCGAAAACAAAAACCGCGCCGGCGCGCATCGCCGAGCACTTCGACCACAAGCGCGACATCCTGCCGCTGACCGATGCCGCCGGGCGCTTCGTCGCCCTGGCGCGGCGGCAGGCCGAGGGCTTTCAGCTCGGCGAGCACCTGCTCAGCGACCAGTCCCCGGCCTTCGTCATCGCCGAGGTCGGCAACAACCACAATGGCGACCTGGCCCTGGCCAAGCGCCTGGTCGATCTGGCACAGGAGGCCGGCGCCGATTGCGCCAAGTTCCAGATGCGCGATCTGAGCAGCCTCTAGTCCAACCAGGGCAAGAACGCCGAGGCCGGCGATGACCTCGGCTCCCAATACACCCTGGATCTGCTCAACCGCTTCCAGCTCCGCAATGAGCAACTGCTGGAGGTGTTCGAGCATTGCCGCGCGCGCGGTATCCTGCCGCTGTGCACACCCTGGGATCTGGCCAGCCTGCGGGTGCTGGAGGGCGATGGGCTGACCTGGCCAGTGCCGATGCGGCCTATCGGCGCCACTCGATCGACGAACTGCGCCGGGTGGTGGCCATCGCCGCCGAGCTGCGCCGGTGCTTCCCCAAGACCCAGCGCCCGGTGCTGGTGCTCAACGCCGGCGGCTGGACCCCGCACGGCTTCCTGCCGGTCGCCGAGCGCGCCGCGCTCTATGACCGAGTGGCCGAGTCCCTGGCCGAGATCGACCTCAGCCCGGTGGAGCTGGGCATCCAGACCATGCCGCCCTTCCCCTGGCACTTCGGCGGCCAGAGCCACCATAA
>PWTO01000005.1 GCA_003562815.1 Chromatiaceae bacterium
AGGCGCGACTGATCAACCGCGTTGCCAACATGCAGCAGCAAAAGCGCCTGATCCAGTTGCTCGATCCGACGCACCTGATCGCCCACGAGCAGCGCCAGGTGCTGGCCAGCCTCGCCGACAGTCCCGAGGCCATCGCCAGCGCATCATGAAGAGCCGCCGGCCGTGATCAAACTGCTGATCGTCGATGATTCGGCGCTGATGCGCCGTCAGCTCAAGACCATCTTCCAGGCCGAGGGCGACTTTCAGATCGAGGTCGCTCGCAATGGCGAGGAAGCGGTCGAGCTGAACAACCGCTTCGCGCCGGATGTGATCACGCTCGACATCAACATGCCGCAGATGGACGGCCTCACCGCGCTGTCCCTGCTCATGGCCGAGCGCCCGGTGCCGGTGGTGATGGTCTCCTCGCTGACGGAAAAGGGCGCCCTCTCCACCTTCGAGGCGCTCAATCTCGGCGCGGTCGACTATATCCCCAAGCCCGATGGCACCATCTCGCTGTCGATCGCCGAGATCGAGGCGGAGATCGTCGCCAAGGTGCGCGTGGCCGCCGGCGCGCACCTGAAGAAGTCGCGCGGACTGGCGGCGCGCATCCGTGGCGATCTGAGTGCCGCCAACGCGACGCGACCGGCAGCGCCGCCGCAACGCCCGACGCTGAGCGTGGACCAGAGCGCCAGCCGCGATGGCCTGGTCATCATCGGCGTCTCCACCGGCGGCCCGCGCACGCTCGAGGAGATCCTGCCGCGATTACCGGCCGACTTTCCCTGGCCGGTGCTGGTCGCCCAGCACATGCCGCCGAGCTTCACGCGCCCCTTTGCCGAGCGCATGAACGCCCTCTGCGCGCTCGAGGTCTACGAATTACGCCGACCGATGCCGCTCGAGCCGGGGCAGGTGTGCATCGGCCGCGGGGGCGCCGACATGGTAGTGATGCGCCGCGCCAACCGGCTGATGGTCAGCTCGCGCCCGGAATCCGGCGATCACCTCTGGCATCCCTCGGTGGAATTGCTCGGCGAATCGGTGCTGCAACATTGCGACCCACAGCGCATTATCGCCGTCATGCTCACCGGCATGGGCTACGATGGCGCCGAGTCCTTCGCCGCGCTCCATCGCCGTGGCGCGCGCACCATCGCCGAATCCAAGCAATCGGCGGTGGTCTTCGGCATGCCGGCGGAGCTGATCGACCGCGGCGGCGCCACCAAGGTGCTGTCGATGGAGCGCATCGCCGAACAGATCATCCAGTGGGTCAACGCCGGCTGATCCGCGCGGCCAGCACAACAACGCATCATGGCACTGAAAAAAGGCAAACCGACGCCGACCCTCGATATCCCCGGCGAGCGCCAACAAGCGCGCGATCTGGACGGACTCGTGCAGGCCCTGCAAGCGGATGATCCGCTGATGCGGCGCTGGGCGGCGCGCGATCTGACCCCCCATCCCGAGGCGGCTGCAGCGCTGGTGGCCCAACTGCGGCGCGAGACCGAAAACAGTGTGCTGCAGGTGATTTTGACCTCGCTGACGGCGATCGGTGATGACACTGCCGTCCAAGGGCTGATCGACTGCCTGTATCTGGAAGATGCGATGCTGCGCAATGCCGCCATCGAGGTGCTCAAAGAATTGCCCGATCAGGTTGCGCCATTCATGGACCGCCTGCTCCAAGACCCCGACCCCGATGTGCGTATCTTCGCCGTCGATGTGCTCGAATCCCTGCGCCATCCGCGCGTCGAGGACTGGCTGATCGAGGTCATCAGTCAAGACCCGCATGTGAACGTCTGCGCCACCGCCGTCGACCTGCTCGGCGAGGTCGGCAGCGACCAGGCCAAGGCCGCGCTCGCGTCTCTGAAGCAGCGCTTCGCCGATGAGCCTTATATTCAGTTTGCCGCTGATCTCGCCCTCAAGCGCATCGAGGCCGAATGAGCGTGATGCCCACTCTACCGAGGATCAGCGACGAGGATTTTCAGAAGTTCCGGGAATTCTTCTATCGCAAGACCGGCATGCTGTTCGAGGACGGCAAGCGCTATTTCGTCGACAAACGCCTGCTCGAGCGCATGGCCGCGACCAACAACGAGACCTTTCGCGGCTACTTCACCCTGCTGCGCTTCCAGGCCTCGGGCGGCGAATTGCAGACCCTGATCAACCTGATGACGGTCAACGAGACCTACTTCTTTCGCGAAGAGTATCAGTTTCGCTGCCTGGTCGACTCAATGCTCGCCGAGATCGTCGCCCAGCGTTCGTCCTCGACCAAGCCCATCCGCATCTGGTCGGTGCCCTCGTCCTCCGGCGAGGAGCCCTACGGCATCGCCATCTACCTGCTCGAGCACTGGCCACTGCTGCGGCAATGGGATGTCGAGATCATCTCCTCGGACATCGATACCCAGATCCTGAAGCAGGCCAAGCAAGGGCTGTATGCCGAGCGCGCCGTGCAGCATCTGCCCGAGCCGCTGCTGAAGAAGTATTTCCAGCGCGTCGGCGCGCACTACCAGGTGCGCAAAACCTTACGCGAGGTAGTGGAATTCACCCAGGTCAATGTCAGCGATAGCGCCGACATGCGCAGCCACCGCCACTTCGATGTCATCTTCTGTCGCAACCTGCTCATCTACTTCGATGACCTCTCGCGCAAGAAGACGGCAGAGTCGTTTTTCGACGCCCTGAATCCCGGTGGCTTCATCTGCCTTGGGCATTCCGAGGCCATGAGCCGGATTTCGCCGCTGTTCCAGATTCGGCGGTTTCCCGAAGCGATCGTCTATCAAAAACCGTTGGAGGCGCGATGAAACGCATTCTGGTCATTGATGACGCCGCCACGGTCCGGCTCTATCACCGTGAGATCCTGGAGAAGGCGGGATTTGTCGTCGCCGAGGCCATCAATGGGCTGGAAGCCCTGGAAAAGCTCGAAGAGGCGCCCTTCGATCTCTACCTGGTGGACATCAACATGCCTAAGCTCGATGGCTACGGCTTCTTGCGCGCGCTGCGTCAGTTGGATGTGCCCCAAGCGCCAGCGATCATGATCTCGACCGAATCCTCGGCGAGCGATCGCCAAACCGCCTTGGTCGCCGGCGCCAATCTCTACATCCTCAAACCGATCAAGCCCGAGCAGTTGCTGCTGCATGTGCACGGCCTGCTCGGGGAGTGGCATCAGCCATGAATCCATTACTGGAGCAGTTTCTCAGTGAATCGCGCGATGCCATCCAATCCATCGGCGAAAAACTCCTGCAGCTGGAGACCGCGCCCGACGATCAGGCGTTGATGGGCGAACTGTTCCGGCTGGTCCACACGCTCAAGGGCAACAGCGGCCTGTTCGAACTGCCGGAGATGATCCGGGTGCTGCACGCGGCCGAGGACCTGATGGATACGGTCAGGGC
>PWTO01000085.1 GCA_003562815.1 Chromatiaceae bacterium
CGCACGAAGCGCTGGAACAGGCTCAGATCCCGCACCGCCAGCAACTGGCGGACATCGCGCTCCAAATAGGTCGCGATGTAATTGGGGAACCAGTCCTGTGGCGAGAGCGGCCGATCGTAGAGTGGCGGGTAGCCGCCTTGCCACATCAGCTGATCCAGCGTCGGCGGGAGCGCGCTCACTGCGGTCAGCTCGCCGATCGAGAACGGCAGCAGCTCGATGCGCCCGACGCGTCCGGCCAGCGATTGTGCGAGACCGGCGATCAGGCCGAACTGCTGCGAGCCAGTCAGGATGAAATCGCCCATGCGCCGGCGCTCATCCACATGCCCTTGCAGGTAGGACAGCAACTTGGGCACCCGCTGCACCTCATCGATCACGGCGCCATCCGGAAACCGCGCGAGAAAGCCGCGCGGATCATTGAGTGCGAATTCACGGGTCTCCGGGTTCTCGAGAGAGGCATAGGGGCGCTCGGCAAACAGCGCCCGCGCGAGCGTGGTCTTTCCGGACTGACGTGGCCCGGTGATCAGCAGCACGGGGAAGCCCTGCGCAAGGCGTTGGGCGGTGTGGGCAGCTTGGCGGGGGATCATGCTGCATATCTTACAGATTGAAGATATAACCTTCAATCTGTAAAAAGACTCTCAAGGGATCTCAAGCGCGATGAGGACGTCGGCACCTGCGGCAAAAACGGTCAGAGCGTACCGCCTTAGCCTGTCACGGAACTTGCATACCCATGCAGGAATAGGGGCATATCCTATGCCCCAGATGCTCGTCGTTGACCGAGTATCCTGCCCTCGCCACCCCTGCTCAGGCCGTTCCAGGGCTCTTGGGGTGGCATCGATCTTTCTCTCCGGCGTTAGAGAGCGTAACTCACCATGCTGGTACAACAACAACTCATTCAGCACATGCCTTTCGTGCTCAGAACAGAACAAGAACTAAAGCGACTAGGAGAGTGGTGGCAACGCGTGACCCTTGTCGGCAAGATTAGCAGTCTGCAGGTCGCCAAGACATTGCTCGATGAAATGGATAGTACGCAGCAGCGTTTTCAGAAACTGCAACAGCGCTTGGTGGATAGTCTCGCACAGGAAAAGACTCGCAAACTAAATCTTGAACTTGGTGGTCGCGCCCAGGTTGCCATCGATATCTTGATTCGTAATCTTTTTGAACGTACCGCAGATGTGGGGTTTCTGGCGACAGATCGCGATATTCGTGCCTTTCTGCAGCATCCCGAGGCGACGGATTCTGATCGTGCTGCAATCATTGAGCGTTTACAGGCCTATACAGAAAAATATAGCGTCTACGATGACATTATCGTTCTCAACGCATCCGGTCAGCTCTGCGTACATCTCGATCCGAATAATCCGGTCACCAATATTCGAGACCCCTTGATCAATCAACTGCTCTCTTCCATCGATACTCCCTATCTTGAGGTTTTTCGCCCCTCTGACTTGCAACCTTTGAAGCGCAGCGCACATATCTTTGCCGCTCGTATCACCGAAGCGGACGATCCAAACTCCCGTGTACTCGGTATCTTGTGCTTGTGTTTTCGTTTTGATGACGAAATGCAAAGTATCTTTTCCCAACTTGCAGAAAACGATGCATTAATCGCCATCATCGACAACCATAATCATGTGATTGCCAGTAGCAATGAGACCAGACTGCCCTTCGCTGAACATATCAAAACAGCTCCACAGGGGCAGCTTGACTTATCTATCTACAAAGACAAAGAATATCTCATCCGTACTGCCCTGACGACTGGTTATCAGGACTATACTGGGCTGCCCTGGAAGGGGCATGTGATGCTGCCCCTGGAGACGGCCTTCAAAAATGAAGAAAGCCTTGCATTACAGGAGAGTACGTCAGAAAAATACCTGGATTCGGCACTCGATGAAGCACTGGCCAAAGCCGATAAAGGAGGGCTTGCCGAGATCAGTCAGGCGGCGTCAAACGTCACGACGAATCTAACCTTAGCCGTACTCAATGGACAGATCCTCTCGGCTAGAGAGGAAGCCCATGAATTCATGCCGGTACTAACAGAGATTCGGAGCATCGGTCAGAAAACGCGCGATGTCTTTGATCGTTCCATTCATACCCTACAACAGACCGTTCGCGACACCCTATTATCAGACGCCCGATTTCAGGCTGCATTGGCAGTAGACATTATGGATCGCAATCTTTATGAACGTGCTAACGACGTACGCTGGTGGGCATTGACACATATTTTTCGCCAAAACCTGGCAAGCCCTAAGGATACGCTGGAAAAACGCCCCCAGCTTGAAGCTATTCTTTCCTATATCAACGATCTTTATACAGTCTATACCAATCTTCTGCTGTTTGATCTTAAAGGTCGCATTGTCGCCGTCTCTCATTCAGCAGAGGCACAACTTGTCGGTACGCTTCTACCGCCTGAGATGCCGGTTTCCAGGGCTTTAAAAATCGAAGACCCGCAACGCTACGTTGTTTCTGACTTTTCACCTAATCCGCTTTATGTAAATCAACACACCTATGTCTATATGACGGCAGTCCATGCACTGAATTCTCGGCAAACGGTTGGAGGCATGGCTATCGTGTTCGATTCCACGCCTCAATTTCATGCGATGTTGAAAGATGCCTTGCCGCATGATGAAAGCGGTACTGTGACACCAGGCGCTTTTGGATTATTTGTTGAGCGTAGCGGGCGCATTGTTGCGAGTACGCATGCCGATCTAGGCATCGGAGAACAACTGACTATTGACATTGATTTTGCCAAGCTGAAAAATGGTCAACGTGCTGGCCAACTGATCACCTTCAACGGGCAATGTTATGCGCTCGGCGCAGCCATGTCGAATGGTTATCGTGAATACAAAACCACCAATGATTATAAAAACGATATTGTCGGACTTATTTTCATACCCGCGTGAGCGGCGATTTCATATCGCGTATCTTCATACATTGCGTTTTATCAACGCAGTGTCTTAAACCTTACACTGTTGTCGAATAGCGCACAGGAACCACCTCAGTCTACTCGGAATTTTGTACTCAAAAGTGCTCATCGGCCACACCGTTTTCTCAAACCGGCATCAACTGCGCTCTATGTACGCGAGCTGCGGCCGATGTTAATGGCCTACCTGTGAAATGGGCCGGACACCGTTGCTTCAGCGAATCCTTGCCGGCAAAGAAGTGCAGACAGCCATCGATGACGCAAAGCTCGCCGCGCTCGAACCAGATCAACCCATGCCGATCGGCATGCGGCATGCGCGCGGTCTCGAGCCCGAGACGCCCCTTCAACATGAGCCTGCGGGCTTCAGGAGCAGCATGCAGCCCTTTTAAGGTGCATAAAAACAA
>PWTO01000153.1 GCA_003562815.1 Chromatiaceae bacterium
CGGCAAAGAGCGCGTTCACGCCGGGCTCGACTACGAGGTAGATGGCGATCGCCAACGCCGTACCGCAGGCGGCAGCGAGTAGCGCTTGAACCACCGGAAAAAACGCGATCAGGCGGCTGGTATAGCCGATCAATTGAAGCACGCTCAGGTCACGCTGCTTGCGGACCACCGAGGCCCAAAGACTGACAGCCATGGACATGAAATAGCCTGTGACTCCAAGCACAGAGATGATCGCGAAAAGCGTCGTCAGACCGCGGTCGAGTTCCTCGATCCATGCGATTTCGCCGGCTTTGGTATCAGCGTCGATGTTCTCTTGTAGCAAATAAGCGCGCAACGGCAGCACATCATTCACGCTCGCTGCATACAGCCGAAAACTGGCGTAGGTG
Organism: Chromatiaceae bacterium; assembly: GCA_003562815.1. Classification (GTDB taxonomy): domain Bacteria; phylum Pseudomonadota; class Gammaproteobacteria; order Chromatiales; family Chromatiaceae; genus Lamprobacter. Next base: position 387 of record PWTO01000153.1, read on the forward strand.
TGTATCGCCTCGCCACGCGTCTCGCCGCTCCAGCCGAAAGCCGGCACCGCGAAGCCCTCGCGGTAGGCTTCGGTCGCAAGCAGGAGCGGGAGGCCGACGAAGGCGACATCACGACCCTGTTGGGCAGCCGGCAGGATGTCGCCGATGACGAGCCCCAGCGCGACCTGCTGCCGTTCGCCTGCGACCTGTCGGCCGATGAGCCCGGTAACCACGTCGCCGGCTACGACGCCGAGACGTTGTGCGACGCTGGCGCTGACGACGATCGCCTGGTCATCGACCATCGTGCGAACCCGATCACCGAGCAGGGGATCGCCCGGAGCAGTCGGGACCATCGAGACGTCGACCGGGGCGGAGCCGCGCTGCGCGTCGTTGCGCAAGGTGAGCGGGGCTGCGAGATAGCGGGTGTTCGGCAAGAGAAAGCCGACGCCCGGATGATCGCCGAGCCGCTCGAAGAAATCGTCACTGTAGCGGCCCTGACCGATCGGCCGCAGCTCCAGATTGCGCGGATCGTTGGCGAGGCGCTCGAGCATGCCGCTCACGATGCCGAACTTGAGGCCGAACAGCACTAGAAGTGGTGCCAGCACGACAGCAACGCCGAGCACGCTGCACAGGGACATGCGCCACTCGTGCCGGAAATCGTGCCCGGCGAGGCGGAAGATCTCCATGGCGCGACGCACTTGCAAGCGATTGGCCTCCACGTCATCAATGTAGGAAAGTCGCCCGGACACCACGCTCGGTGCCGGCGATCGTCGGCTCGACGCATTCGAGATCGAAGCGCCCGATGAGGTCGCGGTCGTGGCTGACGAGGATGAGGGTCACGCCCAGCGCCGCTGCAGTCTCGACGAAGGCGTCCATCACTGCCATCGCGTTGTCGGGGTCCAGCGCAGCCGTCGGCTCGTCTGCGAGGATGACCTCGGGTGCATTGGCCAGAGCACGCGCGATCGCCACGCGTTGCCGCTCGCCCGCCGAAAGCTCGGCCGGCATCTTGCCAAGATGGTGGGCAATGTCGAGGCGGGCGGCCAGCTCGTCGACGAGCGCCCCGTCCTCGCGGGTGGGCGGTCGCTGCCAACGCCGAGAGAGCAGGATGTTGCGACGAACCGAGAGAAAGCCCAGCAAGCCGCCCGTCTGCAGGACATAGCCGATGTGGCGGCCGCGGATCTCTGCCAGCGCGTCCTGACGGAGCGCCGCGTGCAGTCCGCCGATATTCACGGGCGCAATCCCGGTCGGCTGAAAAAAGAAATGCTGTACGCTGTCTGGCCGACTGATCAGGGCCAGCAAATCGAGCAGGGTGCTCTTTCCACAGCCACTCCGGCCGATCAGCGCCAACCGTTCGCCGCGGCGGACGACGAAGGACGGTACCCTGAGTTCGAACTCACGCTCCGGATGCGCGCGAACGACCCGAACTTCGCCCAGCGCATAAACGACGTCCTCGATCACGGCAAAAGGCTCAACGACATCGGATAGACCTCGAGCGCGGGATCGCCCGCACCGAGATCGATCCAGTTGTCCGTGTCCTCGTAAATCTCGCGATAGGCGCGCCGCTTGGCGCGCAGCTCGTCGAGGAACTCCGTCTGGCCGGTTTGGCCGAAGTCGAGCCAAGTCTGCCGGTCAAGGGTGAGCGCTTTGCTGCGATAGGGCAGGATCCGCAGAAATGCGGGGAGTAGGTCGGCGCCGGTCACCTCGTCACTGGCAGCACCGGAGAAGCGACCTCCACCCTCGACAGCGGTCGCCGCCGCCAGGACCTGCAGCTCTTCGAAGAACGCCTGCGGCGAGGCGGCGGTGGCACCCGCTGCCCCGATGATGTTGTCGAGACTCTGGGCGAGGCTGCTAAGCTGGTTGCGAGCGAGAAAGACGTTGACTGTCATGGCCGAGCGGCGGGGCTCGACGAGGTCCTGATCGGCCGCCCAGGCACGGTAGAAGCGCGGTGCCTCGACGCCACGCTCTCGGCCCAGATATTCCAGCTGCGCTCGGAATATCTCGTTGACCAGGATGTCACCGAGCGTGCGCGGTTCCACGGCGGCCGCGTCTTCCAGTTGCCGCGGCTGGACAACTCGGCCGCGCCTCGCCTGCACGAGACTGTCGACCAGGTCGTCGGCGAACACGCCGATTTGCGCCGCGAAGGCCTCCGGGCTGCCGGTGTCGACGCCGAAATACTTGCTCGCCGCGAAGTCGCCAGTTCGCGCGAGTCGGCGATACTGCTCGGCGGCGTAATCGAGGTTATCGAATCGCGCGGCCTCCGGGGTCAGAAGATGGACCGGCACGATGGCGATGTTCTTGCGGTTCGCCATCTCGACGACATTGAGCGCATCCAGTTCCGGGTGCATTGCACGCGGGTGGGTGCCGAGGCGCGGCCCGGCATCGGTGATCAGCACGATCAGTCGAAGATCGAAAGGGTCCCAATCCAGTTCCTCGATCGCGGCTTTCAGGCCGGCGAAAGCGTCCTCGTCCCAATCCGCCGTCGGCACGGACGAGGCTCGCACGCGGCCGAGATTGTCGAGCAGGTCGGTGCGCGAGGCGGTCGCATCGAGCGGCTGATAAACCCGCGTGACGTAGTCGATCGTCGGGTTGAACGAGACGTCGTCGCGATAGCCGACGAGCCCGAAGCCGACACTATCCATTTCGTCGGCTTGATCGAAAGCAGCTAGGATCCGCGCAACGGTCTGGTACGTCTCCTGGATATAGGGTCCCATCGAAATCGTCGTATCGATAACGAAGGCGACGCCGATCTTGAAGTCGCGTAGCCCGGGTTGCACACGGCCCAACTGATCGGCTTGGTCGAGACTCACTTGTGGTTCGGTCTCACTCAAATTGAGCCCAGCGACCTCCAAGAGCGTGGTCTCAGCACCGTTGTAGAAGGTGTCGTGCTGCGATTGCAGGATCGGCATCAGGTAGAGCTGGTCGCGCGCTACCGCCGCAGCGGGCTCGATCGCAACAAAGATCTCGGCATCGTGTCTGGCCTCGCGGATCTCCTCGAAGGTATCGAGCACCAACTCGGCACCCCAAGGTGAGCGGACCAAATCGATGAGGTCTACCTTGTCGCGAAAGAACAGCACCCGCTCGCGCTGGCCACGCGGCGCGAACTGCATGACCAGCATGCTGTGCCATTCCTCGACCATCTCGGCCGGCAGCCAGCCGTCAGTGACACCGAACGCGTCGGCGCCGACCTCGACCCAGCGCTGCCCGCTCTGCTCGACCTCATGATAGACATAGAAGATGCTGAAGGCGGGCAGCTCTTCGCTAGACGGCGGCTCAGTCCATGGTTGCGCGTAGAGCCGAGCCCCCGGCAAGGTCAGCACACGCTGGTAGAGTTCCGGCGCGTCCGGGTGTGCCATGGGACGTTCGCGCAAGACCGAGCGCTCCGCGTCGCTGGAGGCGATCGGCGGTAAGGTGATCGGGGGGGGCTGTGATGGCGACACAGGCTCGTCTCGCGCTGTCCAGCTGGCGACGGTTGCACTGGTGGCGATCTCCAGGCGCGACAACAAAGCCTCCAAGCTTGTCATCCGATCAGTCGAAACCGGGCGATCCGTAACGGTCGAATCCGCCCTGCTGCGCTCGGCACCAGCCACGGCAATGTCCCGCGCGGCGTGATCCTCGTACGCCTGCTGCAGCAGGCGCCGACCCTCCCGAGCCATCCCGACGAGCGCCGCGGCGCGATCAGCAATCGGGTCGTCTGCTGCTTCGGCTCCTATTGTGGGCTCGGCATATTCCGGCCCATCGGCTGCGTCCACCTCCGCACTTAGAGCCTCGTCGTCCACTTCGCCCGTAAGCTCGGCGGGAACGGTCGGCCCGTCGCCTAAAAACTGGCGAAGAAAATCCTCGGTTCGCTCCAGGGCCGTAGCCGGGTCAGCGGATGGGGTGTCGAGGCGCGGCAGTCCTTGTGTCGCCGTCCCTTGGTCGCCGAGGCCGGCGATAGTCGGAAAGCTGGAGAACAACACCACCAGAGAAAGGCCGAAGACGATACGGCGCAGTGCCTCCTGGCTGTTGCCGAATAGTTTCGAGGTCACGGACATCGCCTTGCCTCCCCTCAAAGACCTAGCGCCTAGAACATCGACTCGAGCGCGTCGCTTCGCACGAAACCGTAGTGCTGATCAGTGGCGACCAGGGTCCATCTACGGTTGTCGACCGTGCCGAGTGTCACAATCAGGCTATTCAATGGCAGAGGCTCGATCGAGACACTGTCGACATGCGGTAGCAGCTGTATCGATCCGGACCCGAGCGAACGAGCGACCGCGATCGACACCTCGACAGCGGTCCCATCGATGGGGGGCGAGATGAGATCATCGCGCCGAGCCTCGTATGTTTCTAGCAGCGCGACCGCCTCGTCGAGGATCGTGACCTCTGCAGGTGGCGGGCTCGGACCGTTGGGGTGCTCCGGGGAAGCTTCAGTACGCGTTCGGACCGTCTGATCGGCCCTCGTTAGCGCGCGCTGCTCCCGTCGCAGCAAGGTGACCAGCCGCTGGGCGAAGGATTGGAGCTGTGCCTCTCGGACATCCGCGGACGCCGTCGGCGCATCCTCTTCCGCCAGCCCAGTGAGCGGCACGCTCGTGAGAACCAGTAGTGCCAGCAGCCGCCCCTTGCCGGGCTTCGTCCACATTCGCCATTTAAGACCGACCATTAAACCGCCTCCCAGACGCGCAAGGCAAGCCCTCCCAAAGGCAATGGCAACACGGCCATGGCGCCACCGACAACGGCATGTAGCGGATGGCGCCGTCGGGCCAGCCAAAGCAGATAAACGGACAGCATCACGGGCGCGAGTGGCCAGAGGCCGTGGTTCTCCCAGGAAACCATGCGGATATCAGCCGGCAGCAGGGGCGCGCCAATCGCGACAGCAGCAGCAAAGCACGGTGCAAACAGCCAAGCCAGCGGCCAACCATAGGCGATGGCAGCGATCAGCTGTCCGACGATAAGCAGCAGCGCCAGAATGCTGAGAGCAGCAAACCGCTGTGCTACGGTCAGCGGAGGCGAGTCGATCGCCAGCAGGTCGATCGCGAGGAACCGGGCCGAGAGGCCTGCCGCTACCAGGAAGAGGGCGGTTGCCAAGAGCGAGCTGAATGCGCCTGCCCGCAACGTCGCGCCGTCCAACTGCAGCGACGTGACGGCGAGGAAAATGACGCACCAGAGCGCCGTGAAGGCGAGACTGGGCGCCGCCAACATACCGTAGTCGACGGCGGCACGGCCGAGCGGCTCGGCAGCCAGATAGGCTAGGCAGACGACGGCTACGACAGCGCGATAAGCCCGCTGTCCACTTTTGCCGAGGGGAAGCGCACCTGCCAGCGCGAGCAGAGCGACAGCCCCCGTTACGCCGAGCGTCGCTGTCATGTCGGTTCGCCTTCGGCCTTGAGGGCAGTCGCGGCGACCTCGTGGATCAGCCGCTCGCAACGCGCAGGTAGCCGACCGCGGAGGCTGGTCGCTAAAAGCAGATGCCGACGCGCAGCTTGTTCTGCGCCGGCCAAACGAAACGCCATGCCAACGACGAACTGCCGGGAAGCATCACCAGTGCCGGCATAGCGGAGGATCGAGGAGGCGAGGTCGAGGTAGAGGCGCCGGTCTTGGGCGATGCCGCCGAGCGCGCCGACATTCTCCAGCAACAGGTGGGTCGCCTCGACGCAATCCCGGTCGTTTTTCGCAAATCCGGCAAGCTCGCGGCCGAGTAGCGCGACGACCGCCTGCCGAGCGTTCCAGAACTCCGGCTCGACCGCAATGGCTTCGCGATAGGCGAAGAGCGCGCCGCGGATCTCACCTACTCCCTCTAAGGCATAGCCCTCGATGAAATGGCCGTCGGCGAGGAAAGGCGGCGGCACCGGCTCGGCGCGGGCGGCACGCACCAGAGCGAGGGCGTCACGATTGGCGCCGCGGCGAAGCTGGATCGTCGCCCGTTCCAGCTTTGCCCGATAGCGTAGCCGCGGGTCGGGAGCCTCCTCCATGCTTTCGAGCAAGCCGAGCTGTACGCTGCTTGAGGTGGCAAGCCGGACCAGGCTCAAGCGATCGCGCCACACCTGATCTTCATCGCCGAACAGACCCGGCTGCCGCATCGGTGCGGTGTCAGCGGCGGGGCGCCTGCCGAGGTCCGTGTCCTCGTTATCGAACGTCTCCATCCCCGACTCGGCAATCTCTCGTACGAGCTGCCGAAACACGTCTTCCACCTCGGGCGCGGTGTCCCTGGCCTCCTCTGCCAGTCGCCCGGGCTCGAAAGCCAGTGCCACCAGCACCAGCAGAGCCGAGCCGGCAAGCGCCGAGAGGAGCCGGTCGACGGTTGTGCCAGAGGCGGGGCGCGGCGTCACAGCGGGCATCACCAATAGACCGAGAAGCTGCGAAAACCGTCCGGGCTACGCGTGATCCGCAGCGGCTGGCCTTCACGGACCATCGCCCAGCGCCACGGCAAGTCGAGTTCGACGAGCACCTCGTGCAACTCGGCGAACAGATTCATGCCGCTCGGGTAGACGGCAATACTCGGCGCCGCCCCCTCCTCGCGATAGCGACGGCGGAGGGTCTCGGCGAGAGCCGCGAATTCGCCAGCGTCCAATGCCGGGAGCATCGTCAAATGCTCGGCATCGGGTGCGAATTGTAGTTGGAAGACGTTGAGGTCGTAGCCGCCGACCTGGTCCGGGATGAAGGTAACTCGCCCTTGGTCGACCTGGAGATCCATTACCGCGCCACCACCCGACTCCACGACCGCCTCGACGATTCGATCCATATCGATCGCGAGGAGGCGGTCGTCGACGACGACGAGGTAGTAGGTCATCGGCGAGAACACCGGCCGTTCACCGAGCCGGAAATGCAGGGGCGGATCGACCACCGCGTCAGGGTCTGCGGTGCTGCGCATCTGCCGCTCGGTGACCAGCAGCGAGAGCATGGTCATGATCATGATGATCGCGAGCGTGTTGGCAGCGATGTCGAGGAAAGCGCTCTCGCCCGAGGCGTCGTCGGCAATCATGGCATCACCTCGCCACGCCAGCGGGCGAGAAACGCCGCGTCGGCGCCATCATCAGAAGCAAGCGGCCAAAGCTGCATGCGGATAGCACGCATGTTAGTCTCCTGCTCCCCGGCGATGGTCATCGCGGCGCGGTAGTCGCGCTGCAAGTCACGGTAGACGTTCTCGCATATAGCGGTGAAGGCGAAGACAAGGTTGGCTGCCGGCCCCTCTGCGCGGGCGATCGCTTCGAGCGTCGCGGCTAATTCGTGGCGGCGCAGGGCCATCGGCGCAGCATCGGCACCAGGATAATGACGGATCTCTGCCGCGTTGTCACACAAGATGACGTGATGCGCCTCCAACTGGCGCGGTGCCTCGGCGACGACGAGGCTGCGCAGTGCGAAGATCAGCAGGAAGATGCCGATCGATGCGAAGATGATATCGAGAAAAGGCAGCAGCGTCATCTCAGCCGCATTCCCGGACGCCAGGGGGCGCTTGCTCATCATGAGCTACCATGTGCCGACCTGTACGCCGAATCGGCACCGTATTGAGCATCGAGCATGGCCTCGTGAAACAGCATTGCGACTACCTGTGCGCGAGCGCGCAGACCGAGCATCATCAGCATGGTGGGGATCACCAGGACCAGTCCCATGAACGTGGTGTCGAAGGCGTATTGCAGGCCGGCGAGCACACCGGCCAAGCCGCCACCGGAGGTGGGCGCGATTCCCGAAGGACTGACGACGACATCCTTGAGCCCACCGATGGCCGCCGTTATGCCGATTACGGTGCCGATGAAGCCTAGTAGGGGCAATACCCACACGGCAAAATGTAGCGGCCCGAGATTCTGCTGATATTGGCTCTCGCGTGCCAGCAAGAGATGATCGCCCAAAGCGGCTATCTGATCCTCGCGGGCGCTCGCTCCCCAGCGCAGTGCCGCTCGAAACAGCCCATCCATGGTCAGCGGTGCCCGGCCCGAAAGGCGGCAGGCCAAGCCATGCCAGCCCGGTGGATCGTTCGCGTCGACCAATAGACGCAGATGCAAGGTGTCTACCCGAAGACCGACAGCCTGCAAGGTAGCGTAGCACGCCGCGGCCAAAAATACTGCCAAAATCCCGAGACAGAAGGGATTGCTGAGATAGCGGGTCAACGCGCCTCGGACCTCGTCGTCCAAAGACGCTGCCGCGCGCAGCTCGGCCGCGTAGTAGTGATCGATAGTGAGCACCAGAGCTGCGGCGACGAAAACAGCCAGCACCATCGGCTGGACGAACTGCCGGACGCTGAGCAGACCGGTTTCACCCAGTTCGAGCCCGTTGGTCTGGTTCAGAAAGCCGATACTCACGGAACGTTGCTGTCTTCGAGGTTGCGGTCAGCCGCCAATTCGCCTAGCGCCGAGCGGATCTCGGCCTCGACCGCTTTCATCTCCGAAACGGCTTGGCGCAAGCGGAGATGTTGCTCCTGGTACTGCGTGCGCAAGTCGAAGTTGTCTGTAGCCTGCGCTCGGGCCAAGCTTTGCTCGGCCAAGCGCTCGAAGGATTCGATCATCACATCCACCTCAGCGAGCTGGCCTTCGAGTTGTGCCATGACGTCCGGCTCTTCGAGCGCCGCAGCCTGCCCTGCCTCCTCGGCCGTGCTCACACCAGCGAGCAAGCCGAGGAGGAGCGTGACCGACAAACCGATCGCTAGACCTGCCCTACGACCGGCAGCAACCGCTGACCGTCTTCCGGTCTCACCCTTCAAGATCACCACCTTCGATTCGGCGCACCTGATCGACCATGGTTTGCAACTCGCCATTCAAGGCAGCAAGTTGTTCCTGCATGCCGCGCATTTCCGTGAGGACAGCGTCGGTAGAGCCAAAGATGATAAGCTCTTCGACGATCTCACGCTGTGATTCGAGCTGCGTGATCAGCGACGTCGTCCGTGCGCGCTCAGTGCTGATCGATTCGCGGAGCACCCCCGTTTCGTTGATCCGGACCTGCCACTGGCGCGCCAAATCGGCCAAAGCCTCATTGCCGGTGTCTCGGGCCCGGTCGCTGACGCGCTTTTGGTGATCGTTCCACTCGCCGATCAAGTCGTTGAGTTGGGTCCAGATTTCACTGTCCTCGGCCATCGCATCATGGGCCTCCCGCACCGAGGCCAACATGTTGTCGAGGATCTCGGGAGCACGCTCCAGAATACCGCTCGAGTCCTCCATCGCTGCACTCAAGTTCGCTAGCCGGTCGCCAAGCGCGTTGGCTGTCGCTTCGACGCTCGCGGCGAGTTCGGCAGCGGTCGGCTCCCCTTGGCCGCGGGCTTCGCCGACGTTGGCAATGACGAGGCCCAATAACGCCAGAGCCGCCATCGGCTTTACGATTAAGAAACGTCCCATTTCCGTCTTCCCCAATTGGTGTTTTCGCCCGGCATGACGACGAGTGTCTATTAAGCCGGCTCTCAGTTCTCGAAGGTCGGGTCGATCTCGGGTGGCTGAATCTCGCGCAAAGCTGCGGCCAGCTCCTCCAGCGAGGCGACGACATCGCCAGTGTTCTCCAGCGCCTGCTCGATGATTCCGATGCGCACGTCCTCGATGATCGAGTTTTGCATCCGCATTAGTTGGAGTAGTTGCTCGCTAGCCTGCTCGCGGCTGCGTTCGATGTTCTGCTCGAGACTGCTGTACTGCTCGAGTGCGTTCTCCAGACGCATGATGTTCTGATCCCGATTAATGTGGGTCGGGGGCTTCAAATTGAGGTCATTGAGAAAGACCCGCGTCGTTTCGCGCGCTCGGCCAAAAGCGTCGCGCAGCGCACTGGTCTGGCCGGTTTCCTCCAGAATTACCTCGACCTGCGCTCTGATCTCGGCGAACATCTGGCTGATTTCCTGCTCGAGCGCGGTCGGGTCGAGTCCTTCAACCTGTTCGAGCTTCTGCGTCGCTCCAACGATCCGGTCCTGCAGCGTCTGGGTGATGCCCTGGATATCGCCGATCCGGTCCGAGAGGTCGGAGGCGGGCGACGGGCCGGTATCGATCGTCGGCAGATCGAGTTGGGCATGTCCATCGGTTGTCATTCCGCCCCATGCCAGAGCGCAGACCAAGCTAAACCAGATCGCCGCTCGACGAGACATAACCGGTCGCACCGTCTTTATCTTCCATTTCACTCCGCACGAACAAATCATGTCATTAACCTCACTGGTTGATGCGTCCAATGAAAACGGGACTCTGCGTTCGAACTTCAGCCAGTTCGAATATCGCCTAGGCTTCGATCTCGGCATCGCCTACACCATTACCTCCCCAATATGCAATCATGACATCTACCCTGGCAGTCGCATCCCTAATCGGCGCAGGCCTCGATGTTTTCGACCAACTCATCTACTAGCCGCAGCCGCCTATCGCGCATGTAGGCGACCTCGCCGGCGACACGCAAAGACTGGCCGCGAACGAACCGGGCCGTATCGATCCGCGTCTGAAGTATCCCACGGCGGTTGAGGTTGGTCGTCGTTCCCATCTCGGTTTCGGCCGCCGATTGCAGTTGCATGGCGCAATCGGCAAGCAGGGCGGCGTCACGGTAGTCATCGTCGAGAGACAGAAGCTCGAGCCCGCCTAGCGATTTTTTTTGAACTTCGATGGTGGTTAGATTGCAGCCCTGCCCCACTCGGATCGCATCGCGGGCTTGTCGATGCAACTCCACCGCCTGATCAACCTCGTCCTTGAGCCGCTGATGGACCGCGATCAGTGCGACATAGGCTTCGCTGAGCGCGCTTGTACCGAACTCGCAAACGCCTGCTTCGACCTCCGGCAAGCCTTGAGTGCCCGCTTGGACCCTACTTGGTGTTGCCACCACTAAGATGGCCAACAGCAACCCGGCGAGCATGCCAACGAGCAACCCGCGCGTCCTCGCCGTAACCCCACCTCCCGCCCTGGCCACTCGTATTTGTCCTCTCTTTGCCTGCCCGTCAGCATTATGCGAAACCGTAACCATTGACGACATGGCCCTGTCTCGACAAACCCTGTGCTCCGTCATTTCGGCTCAATCGGAACACGCGGCGATGTTTTCCTCTAGTTCACCCACCAGGCGGCTCCGGCGATCCCGCATAAAGGCGATCTCGCCCGCGACTCGAAGCGACTGCCCACGCACGATGCGGGTCATTTCAATTCTGTCTTGCAAAATTCGCCGGCGCGCTTGATTGGTTGTAGTGGCGATCTCGGCTTCCGCTTGTTCCTGCAATCTGGGCGCGCAATCGGCAATCAGACTGGCGTGGGCCAATTCATCGTCCAGAGGCAGAGGCTCGAGCAGAGCGATCGCCGATCGTTGGATGTCCAGAACCCGCTCGTTGCAGCCCTCACCGGCCCGCACCCGTTCGGTCGCCTGCTGGTGCAGCGTCACGGCGCGATTGACCTCAGAGGTAAGCGCACGATGGCCCTCGACGATCTCGACATAGCCGTCGCGCAGCCCGTTGAAGTCCATTGTGCAAGCATTTTCGGGAAGCGGTGGAAAGCCGTCGTCACGCGGCAAGAAGGTCCGCTCGATCTCGTCGATCAGGGCGTCTAGCGCCACCAGCGGGTCGTCTACACTCTGCGCCTTGACCGGAGGCGCTCCCCAAGCAATGGAAGCAGCCAGAAAAACTACGGCCAATATGCGCTTGTGAGCAACAGCTAACATTGGACTGCAACTATCATCAGCATCGGACCCCGTGTAGTCATATGGGTTTACCGCGGTTGCCTTGGTCTGACAACCCAGAGTGGAGCCGACGAGAGAAGCGTCAATGCGTCGACGTCCGTGGCGTAGGAGTTAGAATTGGGCCTTCCTCTGCGCTGGTGAGTTGCGGCCCGGTATAGAGCACATCGGCCCGGCCGCTCTGGCAGGTGAAGCCGATCGAGACGAGGTCCTTGTCGGGGTACCAGGGATAGAGGCCCATCGTCTCGGTATCGCAGGAGACGTCGACCGGCCGGCCGGTCTGCTCGAAGGTGACATTAATTGCAGCGATCAGCTCGGCGAAATCGCCCACCCAGCGGTAGGCTCCGAGCACCGGGTCGAGCGAGCCGCTGCGCAGCAGCCGGGTGGCGAGGCGCACGTCCCAGTCGATGATCTGCCGCTTGTCGGGCTCGCTGTTGACCACGTTCGGGTCGAAGGTCACCAGGTAGCTGCCGCCCGTTCCTTCCTTGCCCGGGCCG
>PWTO01000108.1 GCA_003562815.1 Chromatiaceae bacterium
ATGCTCTCGTCCATCTGTTTTCGCCCCATCAGCTAAGATGCGGCGGCATCTCACCAGATGCGGGCGAGTGTGTCCAGCCCCAGTTGGCTCTGGCCCTTTTGAGATGTGGGTAATGGTATGGGGGTAAAGGGTGCGTGCGAAGGACACCTCGAGTCAGGGCGTCGGATAACAACCGGGCGCCGGGCCGATGCGAGTCCAGACATAATTCGCTCAACACGCGCTCGGGTATGACAACCGTCCCGTAGAGCGTCGCCAACAGTGAACGCTGATCGACCCGCGCCAAGGCGATCAGTGGCCCTGCGTCCGCGACAACAATCCCGCTCGACTCGGCGTCGGCGTCCTGAGCCACTAAAGCGCAGCCTCGAGCTCATCGGCCAACTCGTCGGCCGGATAATCGACCACTGGCAAGCCGAGTGGCTCGAGCAGATCGATAAACGCATCCAGCGAGAGGCCCGCGACTTTGGCGGCTTGGGCGAGCGTCAGCTGCCGCTGCTCGAACAGCGTCAGCGCCAAGGCGCGGTGAACCCCCTGCTCGAGCAAGCGACGGTCGAATGGGACGGCGAGGATGGCAGGACGACCATGCTTGGTGATCAATGCCAGCTGCCCCCGTTCGGCATCCCGCAAGAGATCACCCGATCGGGTGCGCAGATCGCGCACAGAGAAGACGTCGAGGTTGTTCATCAAGGGGATCCTGATCAATGGGTGCTCACAAAACGGAGCACAGACGGAGAAGCCCGATTGACTGATCAACCGGTCGATCTTGGCGTATCCTCTGCGCGCTGATCCTCGAGGAGGCGTTTCGCCTGCCTTTGATGTTGGCTGCAAACGCGGCCGTTGCGAGGAGCCCCAACAGCGACAGAACGTCGATCACGCTCAACGGTGCCGAACGCCAGCAGTGGCCAGCGTTCGAAATGCCATCCAGCTGCGCTGCAGGCTCATTCGTCGATGATCCCTTTCGCCTGCAAGCTGGCTCGGGTCAGCGCCTGGCGCAAGGGCAGCTCGGACTCGTCGCGGATGTCGATGTTCAGGGCAAAGATCCAGGTGGCCTCAGCGGTCTCGACATAGCCAACGTACCAACCGATCTGGGGTATCGCGCGCGCGGCCCAGCCGGTCTTGGCGAAGAGACGGTAGTCCTGGCCCTCCTCGGCCAGCATGATGGCGCGCAGGCCGGCATAGGTTTCCGGGCGATAGGGCAGCCGGCGCTCGATGACCTGGCGCAGGAAGCGCACCTGCTCCTGGGCGCTGATGGTCAGGCTGCCGTCGAGCCAGAATTCGGTTGTGACAAAGGGCTCATCGAGCCTGCCATAGTCCGCCTGAGCCAGATGGACGCGATAGCGCTCCGCGCCGATACGCTCGGCTAGGCGCTGATAGCACCAGACGCAGGAGACGGCAAAGGCGCTTTTGAGGGTTTGATCCTGGTTCCAGTCTGGATAGGGATGCGAGCGGCCGTCCCAGGGCAGCACCTCGTCGATCCCGCTGATCGCGCCCTCTTCCAAGGCGATCAGCGTGTTGAAGATCTTGAAAGTAGAGGCGACCGGCATGCGTTGCTCGGCCCGTGCTGCGTTGTGCAGGATGACCGCTTGACCATCGAGACGGGCGAGGACGAGTGTGCCCTGCATACCTGCCTCGGCGAACAGGGCGGCGATCTCGGCGTCTTCGGCCTGGACTGCGGTGACGGGGATCATCATCGCCAACAGCAGCCAGAGCAGCCGCACTCGGAGCGTCGGTCTTGTGCTGTCGGATGGCCATGTTGGCTGACGGGGCATGATGGCAGTGGTCCTCGAGCGTTGAGGGTTGAAGCGTCGCGGGAAGGCGCGGCTCAGGAGAGCCCGATCCAGCTCAGCAAGGGCGGCAGCAGCAGCGCCGTGGCAAAGGCCGAAAGCGCCATCGCTAGTCCAGCGAAGGCGCCCATGGTGGCATTGATTTGAAACGCCCTGGCGGTCCCAAGGCCATGCGCGCTGAGGCCCAACGCAAAGCCCTTCACGGCCGGATCTTGGCAGCGCAGCAGGCACAGCACGGCGGTGCCGAACACCGCCCCGACCACGCCGGTGCTGATCACCAGCACGGCGGTCAGGGTCGGGATGCCGCCGATCTTCTCACTGATGCCCATGGCCACCGGCGCGGTCACGGATTTTGGCGCCAGGGACTGCAGGATCGCCGGCTCGGCGCCGAACAGCGCCGCGAGGCCGATCGCGCTGAGGCCAGCCATGGCGACCCCGACCGGCAAGGCGACCAGGATCGGCAGCGCGAGCGCACGCAGCCGATGGCGCTGGCGATAGAGCGGGATGGCGAGTGCGACCGTGGCGGGGCCGAGCAGGAAATGCACGAACTGGGCACCCTCGAAGTAGGTCCGGTAGGGGGGGTCGGTGAGCCAGAGCAGACCGATCAGCAGCGCGATGGCGACCATCACCGGGTTGAGCAGCGGTGTGCTTGCGGCCAGGCGATAGAGGCGTAGCGCGATCAGGTAGCAGCCCAGCAGCAGGAGCATACCGAGCACCGGTCCGGGAATCGGCAACGTGGCCAGTTGGACCAGGGTCTCGCCGAGCAGTTGGCAGAGGAGGATCAGAAGCAGCGCTTCAAGCATGGGCGATGCCACGGCTGCCTTTTCGAGCCGGGCTGTCGTGTTTATGGACGTCTCCTCACGCCGGAGTCGCAGGAGCCGCCGGCTTGGGCTTCTTCTCGAACACCTGTAGGTTCGGCTCCTGCAGGATGATCGCTGGTCCCTGATCGGTCGGCACCTGGGCACCGAGGGTGCCGCTCAGGGCCGCGACCCATTGCGGCCAGTCGCTCTCGGCCTTGGTGAGCTTCTTCCAGGCCTTCGGGCGCAGGGTGGCGACCACCAGCGCGTTGTCGGTCTGGATGCCGATCTTCATGCCGTCTTTGATCGGCACCGCCTTGGGCAGTTGGTTGAACTTCAGGGTGAGCTCGAGGCGACCGGGCACGATGGCGTCCTCCGTCAATGGGGCGTCTTTGGGTAGGGGCGGTATGGGGGGCTTCGCCGAGGGCGGCTTGCGGGGCTTGGTCTCACCACGCAGCAGGGCTGCAGCCCGCTCGGCGTCGCGGGCGCTGACTTCGCCGGCGGGCGTGCCATCGAGGTCGATACGGGGTGCGCCTTCACGCATCGCTTCCAGATAGGCCGGCTGACTGCAGTAATAGGCGAGCGCTTGTTTGAGCATGCGGCTTAGCACCCATTGGGCCGTTGCCCGCTGGTCTTTGCTGGTGCCTTCGGTCAGGATCAACTCGGCCGCCAGCGGCTTGAGCATGTCCTTGTGGATCTTGAGCTTCAGCGGACGTGGG
>PWTO01000292.1 GCA_003562815.1 Chromatiaceae bacterium
GCCAAGCAGACGGACCAAGCCACCGAGGATATCAAGTTGCGCATCAAGAGCGTGCAAAATTCAGCGGGAAACGCGATTGCGGATATTGAAAAGATCTCGTCCGTGGTTTCGGAGGTCAGTCATCTTGTCTCGAGCATCGCGACAGCGATCGAGGAGCAGGCGGTCGTCACCAGAGACGTGGCCAACAACATCACGCATGCCTCATCCGGTGTCCAAGAAGCGAATGAGCAAGTCGCGCAAATTGCCTCCGTCTCGCATTCGATGGCCGAGGACATGGCGTCTGTTGATCAATCGATGGTTGAAATCAAGACCGGAGGGGAACAGGTCCAGGCCAGCGCGGCGGAACTCTCGCGGATGTCCGAAGAGCTTAGAATGCTGGTCGAACAATTCAGGGTCTAGGTTGCACGCGGAATAGCGTTCGACGGCTTTGACCAGTGACTGATCAGGCATATCACCGTAGAGTCGTGATGTTTGAAGCGGTCAGCTACTCCGGTAGACAGATCGTCGATGACCAACCTTTACCACTGTGATAACCAGGTGTTCATCGATGATCTCATAAATGATCCGGTATGTGCCTTGCCGTATCCGATAACGCTCTTGTCCTGATAGCTTTTCGCTGTCAATCGGACGCGGCTCCTCTTGCAACGCTTCTATTCGTTGGAGAATTCGGGCGACATCCTTTTTCGGGATAGACCGAAGGTCTTTTGCAATGGAGCGTTTGAAGACGAGCCTATATTTTGCTATGTGCCTTCAGGTCGTCCAGCAATGCTTCATAGCTGATCTCTGGCTCCGACGCTCGTTCCTCAAACGCCGCCAAATCGTCCTGATCGTCGGCGAGTGCTTCACGGACCGCATCATTGACAATCTCCGAGAGGCTGCGATTTGTATAAACCGCCTTCAGACGTAATGCGTCATGTAACTGAGGTTCAAAATACACCGTAGAACGCTTCAATACCTTGCTCATGAAATTGTCCAAAAAGCGTGACATGAAGACACTTTAGCTTCACAACATCAAAACGTCCATGGGCGTTCAGCTCACGCCATCTGTTTGGGCTTGAAATCCCCAGCCGCTTTCGATAGCGTTCAGCCCTGTCCTGCTGGGGGTGCCCGCGCGCGCGGGCTGAGAGAGTCCCCTAACGACCTGATCCGGTTCGTACCGGCGGAGGGAAGCCAGGACGAGCCGTGCTGTCGTTGCCTGCTCGTTTCGGTTCCTCGCACGCTGGTTCGCCATCGTTCCCAAGGAGCCGCTATGAGTGCCATCCCCGAAGCCTTCCTCGCGACCACCGCCCGGTTGTCCGACGAGGTGACCCGTCCGTTTCCCGCCTCGCGCAAGTGCTATGTGACCGGCTCCCGGCCCGACCTGCGCGTGCCCATGCGCGAGGTCGCGCAGACCCCGACGCTGACCAGCGCGGGCCGCGAAGAGAATCCGCCGATCTATGTCTATGACACCTCCGGCCCGTACTCGGACCCGGCGGCGCGCATCGACCTGATGGCCGGGCTGCCGGAGGTGCGCGGCGCCTGGATCGAGGAGCGCGGCGATACCGAGCTGCTCGATGGCCCAACCTCGGGCTTTGGCCGCCGCCGCCAGCAGGATCCAGGCTTGGCGCATCTGCGCTTTGAGCATCTGCGCACCCCGCGCCGCGCCAAGCCCGGCGGCAACGTGACCCAGATGCACTACGCGCGCAAAGGCATCATCACGCCGGAGATGGAATACGTCGCCATCCGCGAGACTATGCGGCTCGATGAGTTGCGCGCCGATCCGCGCTACGCGAAGCTGCTGCGCCAGCATCCCGGTCAGTCGTTCGGCGCCAATCTGCCGGATCGGATCACGCCTGAATTTGTCCGCGATGAGATCGCCAGCGGACGCGCCATCATCCCGGCCAACATCAACCATCCCGAACTCGAGCCGATGATCATCGGCCGCAATTTCCGGGTGAAGATCAACACCAACATCGGCAACTCGGCGACCACCTCGAGCATCGAGGACGAGGTCGAGAAGATGGTCTGGTCGGCGCGCTGGGGCGGCGATACGCTGATGGATCTCTCGACCGGCCAGCATATCCACGAGACGCGCGAGTGGATCTTGCGCAACGCGCCGATGCCGATCGGTACCGTGCCCATCTATCAGGCGCTGGAGAAGGTCGATGGCAAGCCCGAGGAGCTGACTTGGGAGCTGTTCCGCGACACCCTGATCGAGCAGGCCGAGCAGGGCGTCGATTACTTCACCATCCACGCCGGGGTGCTGCTGCGCTATATCCCGCTGACCGCCGATCGGCTCACCGGCATCGTCTCGCGCGGTGGCTCGATCCTAGCCAAGTGGTGCCTGGCGCATCATCAAGAGAACTTCCTCTACACCCACTTCGCCGAGATCTGCGAGATCATGAAGGCCTATGATGTCGCCTTCAGTCTTGGCGACGGGCTGCGTCCGGGCAGCCTGGCCGACGCCAACGACCGCGCCCAGTTCGCCGAACTCGAAACCCTCGGCGAGCTGACCCAGTTCGCCTGGGAGCAGGATGTGCAAGTGATGATCGAAGGTCCCGGCCATGTGCCGCTACAGATGATCGAGGAGAACGTGACCAAGGAGCTGAAGGATTGCTTCGAGGCACCGTTCTACACCCTTGGGCCCCTGATCACCGATATCGCGCCGGCCTACGATCACATCACCTCCGGCATCGGCGCCGCCAACATTGGCTGGTACGGCACCGCGATGCTCTGCTATGTGACGCCCAAGGAGCATCTGGGATTGCCGAACAAGCAGGATGTGCGCGACGGCATCATCACCTACAAGATCGCCGCCCATGGCGCCGATCTGGCCAAGGGCCTGCCCTGCGCGCAGATCCAGGACAACGCGCTGAGCAAGGCGCGCTTCGAGTTCCGCTGGGAGGACCAGTTCAACCTGTCGCTGGACCCGGATCGGGCGCGCGACTTCCACGATCAGACCCTGCCGCATCAATCGCACAAGGTCGCGCACTTCTGCTCGATGTGCGGCCCGCACTTCTGTTCGATGAAGATCACCCAGGATGTGCGCGACTACGCCAAGGCACGCCAGCTCGAGGATGCCGAGACGGCCCTCGCCGAGGGGATGAAGGAGAAATCCCGCGAGTTCCTGGAGGAGGGCGCCCGCATCTATCGCGAGGTTTGATGTGGTCTTGCAGAGCCGCTCGCCATCGCCGATGCCGGTGCCGGCTTGCCGAAGAGATAGCCTTGAAAAGCGCGGCATCCATGCGCGCTCAGGAACCGGTGTTGGTCTTCGGTTTCGACGCCCTCGGCGATCACC
>PWTO01000179.1 GCA_003562815.1 Chromatiaceae bacterium
ATGGAGTCCTAGTATCTTTGATGCTTCTCGTGAGGGTACATATCTTGGCATGTGCGCTTCGCGTTTAGTCTTGTATGTCTGCGTAAGTTAGCATACTAACACCTAGGTTTTAACTCTTCTGATGTTGCCACTAGCCTGCTGAAGGCTTGGGACATAGAGGCTGTGCGCGAACAGGCTGCACGTTGATCCGCGAAGCCAAGGCCGATCTTGCGCGCCGCTCGATCTTGTAGACCCCCGGAGGCTTGCTGCAAGCCTCTGGGGCTCGCATCCTCTATCCCAGCATCCCCAATCCCCAGCGTCAGTATCTCGCGCGAGCGGCTCCACTGGAAATCTAGGTGTCGTTGCTCCACCTTTATGCTATGGTCGCGCTCGCTACGGATAACGTTCTTACGTGCCACCGCACCACCCCCTTTCGCGATTCGGGCACGACGCAGACGGATGCATCGAGTGACAGTCTCAGGCACCGCGACAACTCGATGGCTCGGATCGACCGTTGAACCGGCGCTCCGCTTGACATTGAGCCAATCGCGCGAGCAGCCGCTGAGTCTACACCATCGCCTTGACACGATCCTTCCAGACCGCGCCGGGCGTAGTCTAGGGGATTTCCCCAACGTCATTGCCGCGTGCTACACCGTGCCGACGGCGATGGCTTCGCTATTCAACCAACTGCAGAGGAGGACGCGAGAACCGTGGCCTAACCGCGTTGCAAGCCGTTGCAAACGGCGGGCTACTCTCCTCGTCCTCAAGGGCGGGTGTCTCGCGCAAGATTGATGAGCGTTCGTATTTCTGGAGATTTTCTCGCTTTGGATAACCGTATCAAGCGGTTGATTAACCAACACGCACAAGCGATCCAAAACAGTTTTCCCGGTCGCGATTATGAGATTCAGGCCCGTATCGCCGAAGAGTTCGATCAACTCAATGGACATCGCATCCGCTTCGAGCTTGTCGTGACCTCTCCGGAGCGACAGCAGATCATCGTCCGCGAGGCCCAAAAGAAAGCCGAAGAATCAATCAATTCGGCCTTTGCCAGCTTGAAACCAAAGCTCCGTCGACTCGGCGCCCGGCGCCATCGGCAGCAAGCGCCTAAGCGCTCGACCGGCGGCCAGTCAATCGGTTGTGTCGATGACAGTCTGTCGATCAAACGATTAGCCACAATGGCCGGCTCGCCGTAGGCTGGAGCTTGTCTCAATCGGCACACCACGAGCGGAGGTCACGATGCAAACGCAGTCGACGACACATTCAGGCCAATGTCCGGTGATGCACGGCGCTCATACCAGCGCCGGCACCTCGAACATGGACTGGTGGCCAAAGGCACTCAACCTCGACATCCTGCATCAGCACGATCGCAAGACCGACCCGATGGGCGAGGCCTTTGACTACCGCGAGGCGTTGAAGCAGCTCGACGTCGAGGCCCTCAAGCGTGACCTGCGCGCCTTCATGACCGACAGCCAAGACTGGTGGCCGGCGGACTGGGGCCACTACGGCGGCCTGATGATCCGCATGGCCTGGCATGCGGCCGGTAGCTACCGCATCGCCGATGGCCGCGGTGGTGCCGGCACGGGTAACCAACGCTTCGCGCCGATCAACAGTTGGCCCGACAACGTCAACCTCGACAAGGCACGGCGGCTGCTCTGGCCGATCAAGAAAAAGTACGGCAACCAGGTCAGCTGGGCCGATCTGATCGTCCTCGCCGGTACCGTCGCCTATGAGTCCATGGGCTTGAAGACCTTCGGCTTTGGCTTCGGCCGCGAAGACATCTGGCACCCCGAGAAAGACACCTACTGGGGCTCGGAGCAGGAATGGCTCGCCACCAGCGACAGCCCCAACAGCCGCTATGCCGGTGCCGAGACAGGCGAGGGCGGCGGCAAGCGCACACTCGAGAATCCGCTCGCCGCAGTGATGATGGGCCTCATCTACGTCAATCCCGAGGGCGTAGACGGCCAACCCGACCCGCTCAAAACCGCCCATGATGTGCGCGAAACCTTCGCCCGCATGGCCATGAACGATGAGGAAACTGTCGCGCTGACCGCCGGCGGCCATACCGTCGGCAAATGCCACGGCAACGGCGATGTCGCACTGCTCGGCCCCGACCCCGAAGGCGCCGCGCTCGAGGACCAGGGACTTGGCTGGCTCAACAAGACCAAGCGCGGCATCGGCCGCGACACCGTCGGCAGCGGCATCGAAGGCGCCTGGACTAGCCGCCCGACCCAATGGGACAACGGCTACTTTAAGATGCTGCTCGACCATGAGTGGGAACTCAAGAAAAGCCCAGCCGGCGCCTGGCAATGGGAACCGGTCGATATCAAGGAGGAAGACAAGCCGGTCGATGTCGAAGACCCCTCGATTCGCTACAACCCGATCATGACCGACGCCGACATGGCGATGAAGATGGACCCGGCCTATCGCGCGATCTCGGAGCGCTTCTACCAGGATCCGGACGCGCTCTCCGAGGTGTTCGCCCGCGCCTGGTTCAAGCTCACCCATCGCGACATGGGCCCCAAGGCACGTTACTTCGGCCCCGATGTGCCCAGCGAAGACCTGATCTGGCAAGACCCGGTGCCCGCCGGACGCACCGACTATGACATCGATGCGCTCAAGGCCAAGATTGCTGCCAGCGGTCTCAGTATCGGCGAGCTGGTCACCACCGCTTGGGACAGCGCGCGCACCTTCCGCGGCTCGGACCTGCGCGGCGGTGCCAATGGCGCACGCATCCGCCTGGCCCCGCAAAAGGATTGGGAGGGCAACGAGCCCGAGCGACTGGCCAAGGTGTTGCAGGTGCTCGAAGGCATCGCCGCCAAGAGCCGTGCCAGCGTTGCCGATGTCATCGTCCTGGGCGGCAATGTTGGCATTGAACAGGCCGCCAAGGCTGCTGGATTCGACATCGAGGTGCCCTTTACCCCCGGTCGCGGGGATGCCACCGATGCCATGACCGATGCCGAGTCGTTCGCGCCGCTGGAGCCGATTCACGACGGCTATCGCAACTGGCTGAAACAGGACTATGCCGTCACCCCCGAGGAGCTGATGCTTGATCGCACCCAGCTCATGGGCTTGACCGCCCCGGAGATGACGGTGCTGGTCGGCGGCCTGCGCGTGCTCGGCACCAACCACGGCGGCACCCAGCACGGTGTCCTCACCGAGCGCGAAGGCATGCTGACCAACGACTTCTTCGTCAACCTCACCGACATGGCCTATCGCTGGGAACCGGCCGGCAACAACCGCTACCAGATCCGCGAGCGCAAGAC
>PWTO01000213.1 GCA_003562815.1 Chromatiaceae bacterium
AGTTCGATGCCATGATCGAGGCTGTTGCGCACCAGATGGGTGAGCGGATCGATGATGCGCTCGGTGAGGCTTTTGTCGAGTTCGGTCGATTCGCCTTCGGTGCACAGTTCGATCTCTTTGCCGAGTTTGCTCGAGGTCTCGCGCACGACGCGCGGAAAGCGGCTGAAGACGAAGTCCATCGGGATCATGCGGATCGACATCACCGATTCCTGCAGATCGCGGGCGTTGCGCTGCAGCAGGCTCATGCCATTGATCAGCGCGCCGTTGGCGACGCCGTCGAGTTCGCTGACGGTTTGATCGAGCATCGACTGGGTGATGATCAATTCGCCGACCAGATTGATGATCTGATCGACCTTCTCGACCGAGACCCGGATCGACGAGGACTCGGCGCCGCCCTTCGGCTTAGCCTTGGCGGCAGGTGTCCCGGCGGGCTTTTTGGCCTCGGCCGGGGCGGCCGCAGGTGCCGCCGGTGCTGCGGCGGGTGCCGGCGCTGCAGCAGCCGGTCGATCGGCGGGCGCAGGCTGCGCGGTCGGCGTCGGTTGTTCGTCTGGCGCCGGCGGTTGCTCGGGCGCGGCGGCTGGTGGCGGTGCGCTCGTCTGGCCGGCGGACACCGTTTTGGCTTCGATCTGTTCGGGCTCGATGATGAAACACATCACCGCTTCGATGTCAGCCGCGCTGGTGGTGGTTTCGAGTTCGACCTCGTAGCGGCTGTCATCGCCGGAGCGGCGGTAAATGGTGCCGAACTGCTCGAGTTCCTCGACGAGTAGCGTGCGGTTGTCCTCGCTCACGCCGAGGAAGGCGATGAGCAGATGTTCGCCGGGAGGCGCCGCGCTGGCCGTTGCCTCGGTGGCTTCCGGCGTTGCCTCGGCTGCGCCCGGTGTCGAGACCGATGGCGCCGCAGATGCCTCGGGCTTGGGCGCGCTGGCCGGGCCGGCCAGGCGGTTGCCCATCTCCTCCAAGGCCAACTGTTGCAGCGTCTTGCAGATACGCTCGTAGGCCTCTTGATCGGGCTCCTCTCCGTTACGATAGGCCGTGAGCTGGTCGTTCAGCATATCCTTGGTTTCCAGGAAGGTATCGACAATGTCCGGGCGTAGCCTAAGCTCTCCATGACGGGCATGGTCGAGCAGGTTCTCGAAGAGGTGGGTGGTGTGTTGCAGCGCCTCGAAACCAAAGGTTCCGGCGCCACCTTTAATCGAGTGGGCGGTACGGAAGATGGCGTTGAGCTGCTCGGCGTCCGGGTTCTCGACATCGAGTTCGAGAAGATGACGTTCCATGTCCGCCAGCAACTCTTCGGCTTCCTCGAAGAAGGTGTCGTAGAAATCGGTAATATCCATCCGCGTTTCCTGTTCCCGAAGAGTCTTACGCCCCATGCGCGTTCGCACAAGCCCGCGCCTGGGCCGCTGGCGGCGTTGCCTTAGCGCTCACAGGCGACAACGCGCGAGGGCGTCGATGGGCGGGAGCTGGCGGCAGTGCCGCGCAGCGTTTTGCCGGCTCGGGACGGTGGACGACAAAGGCCGCAGACATAGTCCTGAACGGGCGTGTAGGTATGCACGACGAATTGGCCGCCACAGCGCGTGCAACCCGTCAACTGTAGCAGATCATTCTCGAAGAAGCGCATCAGCGTCCAGGCCCGAGTCAAGCCCAGCACCGTGTCCTGCCCGTCGATGCGCACCTGCTCCTGATACAGACGAAAGGCGCGCACGAACGCATCGATGCGCTCGCAACCATGGTCCTGGTGCAGCCGATGGTAGATATTGATGAACAGGGATGCGTGCAGATTGGGCAGCCAGGTGATGAACCAATCGGTCGAGAAGGGCAGCATCCCTTTCGGCGGGGATTTGCCCCGAAGCTCCTTATAGAGCTTGCTCAGGTAAGCGCGACTGAGATCGGTCTCGGTTTCGAGCACTTGTAAACGGGCACCAAGCTCGATCAATTCGATGGCGAGCTGCACCTGCTGCATTTCGGCGATCGGACTCTTGGATGGCATGGCTCAATTTCCCTTGTTCTCGGCCCCCGCCGAGGCCTGGGAGGCCATCAGCAGGGAGGAGTGAAAGCCCGACAGGTGTTGTTCACGCGGGTGATGGGTGACCGCGCGCAGCTGCGCGGCGTCGTCATAGCCGAAGCGGCACAGCAACTGATTGCTGCGCGCAAGCTGAGTCAGTTGACGCGCGCTCAGCGAGAGCAGCAGCTCGGCCATGTCATGGTCGATCTTGAGGCGGAACATCGCGCTCGGCCGATCACGCTGCAGCAGACGCTGGGCAAGCAGCAGATAACTCAGATTCAGGTCTTCGATTTCATCGATCAGGCTGGTATCGGTCATCGGTCCCTGTGCTCGGTTCGCGGTGAGGATGGCTCGGGGCGCGGCAGTGCTGGGCGTTCGTCATG
Source organism: Chromatiaceae bacterium (assembly GCA_003562815.1). Taxonomy (GTDB): domain Bacteria; phylum Pseudomonadota; class Gammaproteobacteria; order Chromatiales; family Chromatiaceae; genus Lamprobacter. The sequence goes on from PWTO01000213.1 coordinate 2,386, forward strand.
CTGCTCGTTACCGAGTTCGAAGGCCTCGATCAGCGCGTTCAGATGTTCGGCGAGTTGGCGCATGTGAGCGGCTGAGGAGGAGGTCTGATTGACCATGGCGGCATTCTGCTGGGTCACCGTGTCCAACTCGGTGACGGCTGTGTTGACCTCGGCGACGCCGGAACTTTGCTCGCGGGCGCTGGCGCTGATCTCCCCGAGGACATCATTGACATTGCTGATGCTGGTCATGATGTTGCTCATGGTGTGACTCACCTGCTGCACCCGCTCGGTGCCAAGGCGGGAGGTTTCCACCGACTCGTCGATGACCGAGCGAATCTCGCGCGCGGCTTGCTGGGAACGCTCGGCGAGGGTGCGCACCTCCTGCGCAACCACCCCGAAGCCAAGGCCATGTTGACCGGCGCGCGCCGCCTCGACCGAGGCATTGAGCGCGAGGATATTGGTTTGAAACGCAATGCCGTCGATCAGGGTGACGATATCGGTGATGCGTGACGAGGCCCGATCGATCTGTTGCATCGTGGTTTCGAGTTCGCGCATCGACGCGGTGCCTTGCTCCACCACATGACTGGCCTCAGCCGAGAGCGCGCTGGCCTGATTGGCGGACTCGGCGCTATGCGCCACGGTCGAGGCGATCTCCTCCATGGCCGCCGAGGTTTGCTGCAGATTGGCGGCGGCCTCATCGCTGCGGCTGGCGAGGTCCTCGCTGCTCTGGGCAATGGCACCGGCGGTTTGAAAGACGTCGCGCGCGCTCCTGCTGACGTCTTGCAGCGTCGCCTGCATGCGCGAGACGAAGGCATTGAATTGATGCGCCAGCTCGCTGAGTTCATCGCGGCCGC
>PWTO01000196.1 GCA_003562815.1 Chromatiaceae bacterium
AGTCCGACCTGCTACCCTATGTTTGTGATGCCGCCCTGGCCAAGCAGGGCAAATACCTGCCCGGCAGCCACATCCCCATCCGCCCGCCCGCAGCGCTGCGCGATGAGCCGCTGGACGAGGTGCTGATCCTGCCCTGGAATATTGCAGAGGAGGTAAAGGCGCAGTTGGCTGATCTAGCCGAGCAGGGCGTGCGCTTTGTCACCGCCGTGCCAAAGCTGAGCGTTGACAGAGGATGACCGGAGCGGAATTCTTGAAACGCATCCGCAAGCTCGCCAAGGAACGTGGCTTGAGCTATGCCTGGCATCCCGACATGGGCAAAGGCTCCCACGGAGTCTTAAAATTGGCCGACCGGCGCACCGTTGTGCGCAATCTCAAGGATGAACTCAAAACCGGTACGCTGCACGCGATGCTGAAACAGCTTGGTCTCACAACAGCCGACCTCTCCTAGCAAGATGGAAACCTTTTCTTACGCCGTGCAAATCACCGCTGATCCCGATGGTGGATTCGTCGTCACTAGCCGCGATCTACCCGAGGTTGTGACGCAGGGCGACACCCGGGCTCAAGCCATTGCCGAAGCGGAGGGTGCACTCCAAGCCGCCATTGAGATGCGCATGTTGGATGGGATGCCAATCCCGCCAGCCAGTGCCCAGGAGCCCGGAGAAACCTGGGCCGCTGTGCCGATTGCCACGGCGATGAAAGCCGCGCTCTATCTCACCATGCGCGAGCAAGGACTCGGTCGAACCGATCTGGCGCAGTCTTTGGGTGTTGATGACGACGAGGCCCGACGGATCTTGATTGCTGTCGACCAGGGCCAGATCCCGGCGTTGGAAACCGCACTCCATTGCCTTGGCAAACGCCCGGAATTGCGCGTTGCTTGAACCCGGTTGCACGTCGCCAGAATGATGAACCCCCGCATCCCCTACACCCAGCCCTCCATCGCTGAGCCAAAAGCCCGCCCCGGCACCGACCCAGTCATCGTCGATTGCGCCAACCAACTCAAACAGGCACTTGGCGAGCGCCTGCGAGAACTGTGGCTGTACGGCTCGCGGGCGCGTGGCGATGCGCGTCCAGACTCCGATTATGACCTGCTGGTACTGCTTGACCGCGATGCGACGGAACTGCGCGAACGGGTCTTAGACGTGCAAGTCGACATGCTCGACCGCCATGATGCGCTGGTGACGACACTCCTGCACACCCAGGACGACTGGCGGCAACAGCAAGGCTATCCACTGGCCATCAACATCGCCCGCGAGGCCGTGCGCCTGTGACGCCCGAGTGCGATGCCGCTGCTCGCAGCCACCCTTTGGCCCGCCGCATCCAACTGATCCAAGGCTCCTCCATCGACCCCGAGATCATCGCCCGCGTGCACGCCATGACCGACCGCCACCAGTACCTCAAGACCCACCTGGAGTTCGAGTTCGACAAACAGATCGATCATAAGCCGCTGATCAGCGTCGCGCCAGATGGGTATTTACGGCGGGTGGCTTAGGCGTTGTTGAGGCAAGCAACTTTGGCCGAGCGGGTTCGGTCCAACGCGAGAGCGAATGATTGGAGGAAAACATCGATGTACGCGATAGAATTCGAGACAGACCTGAAAGGTGGCGTTCTGACGATACCCGATGATTACAGGTCTCTGAACAATCAGCATGTGCGCGTGGTCATGCTGCTCGAACACGATCCCGGCGATCCAGAACTGCGTGCCTTTTCAGAGCATTCAGCGGCAGCGATCCCAGAATGGCAGGATGCCGCCGAGGATGAGGTATGGAAGTAAACCAGGCAGAGGTTGTTCTATGCGAGTTCTACTTTTCCGATCTCAAACAGAACAAATTGCGGCCAGTTGTCGTGTTCAAGAATAATCTGCCATACAACGATTTCGTCGGAGTGCCGATCAGTAGCAGAGTGGACAGGCTGAATCAGGATGAGATCGTGATTTGTCAGTCGGATTTCGTGGCTGGCCAACTCCCTAAGCGCTCGAAAGTCATGGTGAGAAAAACCTTCGTGATCTCGAAACAAGTCGTCGTGAAAAAATATGGAACGCTATCCGCTGACTGCTTCCGGCGACTTCATCGGGCCTTTTGTGACTATTTTGGTTGCGCTTGAGTGTTCATTCATTCAGGCCGAGCGGTATCGATTTGTACCCGCGCAACCCTGTGGCCATCGAAGCCCACCCGATGGCCAACCGCATCCAGCTGATCCAAGGCTCCTCCATCGACCCCGAGATCATCTCTCGCGTGCACGCCATGACCGACGGCCACCAACGCATCCTGGTCTGCCTCGACTCCAACCACACCCACGAGCACGTCCTCGCCGAGCTGGAAGCCTACGCCCCGCTGGTCACCCCCGGCAGCTACTGCGTGGTCTTCGACACCATCATCGAGGACATGCCCGCGGACATGTTTCCCAACCGCCCCTGGGGACCTGGCGACAACCCCAAGACCGCCGTGCACCAGTACCTCAAGACCCACCCGGAGTTCGAGATCGACAAGCAGATCGACCACAAGCTGCTGATTAGTGTGGCGCCGGATGGGTATTTGCGGAGGGTTGCGTAGTGGAAAGTGCAGCGCGTATGGAGCAGGCCGAGCTTCTTCTTGAGGCGCTTGCAAAACTTGAAAAGGATTGGAAAGAAAAGGAGAGAGAGGGAGCAAACGCCAATAGCGCCAGTTTCGTGGCCATGCGCGAGCGGTTAAAAGCCATTGAGGCGCAAACCGCACTCATTCGCCTGATGCAAAGCGAAAGCAGGCTCAAGCAACAGATCCTACTCGGCGTCGGTAGCTTCGCCACCGGTTCCCTGGTGACCTGGCTCGTACAGCGTTTCCTGGGAAGCTAAATTGTCATGCGATAAAAGAGGGCACTCCCGTGCGCCAGATAGAGCGCACATTCGGCCCCACCGATGTCCGGCTGCGCCAGCAGATCCAAGCGACCGATGCCGAGACACTGCTGGAGTGGTCCGATCGCATCCTCACCGCTGAGACCCCGGAGGCGGTGTTCCATTAGCGCCGGGATCAGATCTGCGCTTGCCCTTCGCGCAACGCCTGCGCCAGCTACTGATACTCCCGCGCCTGCTCCACGCGCCCCATCTGCTCGTGGAGCACCGCCAGGTGATGCGCGACCAGAAAGCGACCACGCCCCTGCACACTGCCCTCAAGCTGAGAAAAACGAGGGACGTAACCCTCCTAGAAAGACCAGGGCACCGGGATGACACTTGAGCGC
>PWTO01000072.1 GCA_003562815.1 Chromatiaceae bacterium
CTCGCGCGCGAGGATCGCCAGGCTCGGCGCCATCAAAGCAAGCATCACTATAGCCTCGAGCAGTTTGGCCTCACGCCGGTCACGCTCGCGGAGCGTTTTGCGGCCGCCTATCGGCATCCGGTGCTTGCCCCGGCGAGCGCGCACACCGCCGCCCTCGCGCCTCGGGTCGCCTCATGCTGAACGCCTCTCTCCCGCCGACCTCGATGGCTTCGCCGCCCTCGCCGCCTCCACGCGATCAAGCGCCTGCGGTCGATGCGCGTGGACTGCGGGTCGCGATCATCTCCGACGCAGCGCCCGAGCGTAACGGCGTCGGCACCTACTATCAGGATCTCGCCGAGCACCTGAAGGCGATCGGTGCCAAGGTGGAATTGATCTCGCCACGCTATCGAGCGAGCAACTGGCACGGCGGCTTGGCGATACCGATGCCAGGCGATCCGACCCAACGCTTCCTGATCCCGCGTCCAAGGCTGATCGGGCGTCGGCTCAAGCGCCTGGATCCGAATGCGATCATCATCCCGACGCCCGGCCCCTACGCGATGCTCGGCTTGCTGTTCGCGCGCCGCTACAATGCACGGCTCGTGGTCGGCTTCCATACCCATTTCGAACGACTGGCGGCGTTGAACAGCCATTGGCGCCTGTTTGGCATCCTCGCCCAGACCTATCTCAACACCTGTCATCGCGCACTGTTCAAGGCCAGCCATCTGGTGTTGGCAAACTCCGACGACATGCTCGACGTGGCCCGCTCCATCGGCGCGACGAAGGTGGGCCTCATGGGCACGCCGATCCCGAAGCGCTTCCTCGATAAGCCCGTAAGCCCATTGCGAGCCCGGATCGAGCGCGTGCTCTTTGCCGGTCGTCTCGCCCCGGAGAAGAATCTCGGCGCCGTGATCGAAGCCGCCGAAGCGCTTCCTCAGCTTCACTTCCAGATCGCCGGCGATGGCCCGCTGCGCGCCTGGGTCGAACAAGAGGCCGAGCGGCTGCCGAACCTCGAGTACGTCGGCTGGGTGCGACGCCAGCAGATCCTGCCGTTGATCGATCAGACTGACCTGCTGGTGCTGCCCTCGACCATCGAATCCTTCGGCACCATCGCCCTCGAGGCCTTGGCGCGCGGGCGCTTGGTGGTGGTCTCGTCGCAATGCGGCATCCTGAGCTGGGATCTGCTCAATCGCGCGCTATTCCAGATGCGCGAGGAGGAGACGCTCTCGGTCGTCCTCACCCGCGTCTGTGCGCTGGATCGCGGCATGCTCGAGTGCAAGGCCGTGCTCGGACGCGAGGCCGCGCGCGAGATCAATGAGCGCAATCTGCGTCATTGGCTCTCGGTGCTGTGCGATCAAGACCCACGCGGGCTCGAACAGTATGAAGGCCGCTGAAACCCTGTCAGCGCCGCCACCGAAAGCGCTGATTTCGGTCCATGATCTGATGCCGGAGACCTTGCCGGCGGTGCAACGTACCCTGAAGCGACTCGAGCAGCATCAACGGGCGCCGATCACCCTGCTCGTGGTGCCCGGCCGCGACTGGGACCGCACCGCGCTGGCGACCCTGCGCAGTCTGGAACGCGATGGGTATCGGCTTGCAGGACATGGCTGGCGGCATCGGGCCGACGCCTTTGGTGGCCTCTATCATCGACTCCACGGCCTGTTCCTGTCGCGACGGGTCGCCGAGCATCTGGCGCTCGACGAGGCCGGCATCATCGCGCTGATCCAGCGCTGCCATGCCTGGTTCGGCGATCACGGCTTGGAGCCGCCAGCGCTCTATGTGCCGCCGGCCTGGGCCATGGGCCAGATCTCGCTCGCGCGCTTGCGCGACACCTGTCCCTTTCCGCTCTACGAACGTTTCGATGGGGTCATCGATGCCGCCGCCGAGCGCGTGCAACCCCTCCCGCTGCTCGGCTACGAGGCCGACCATGCGCTCCGAGCACCGATCCTGCGGCTCTGGAATCGCTGGAATTGGCAGCGTGCGCGACGCCAAGTGCTGCCGATCCGCATCGGTATCCATCCGCGCGACATCGAGCTTGCCCTCGCTCACGACCTCGAGTGCGATCTCGCGCGCGCGCTCGAGCCCATCGCCTACGACAGTCTCAGCAGCGCATCGGCGGCCACAAGCTCGGCCTAGGCACGGACAAGTTCGGCCTAAGCACGAGTGAGATGCTCGCGGCGAATCGCTTCGAGCAGGCCACGCGAGGCCGCATCGACCATATCGAATACGGCCTCAAAGCCATTCGAGCCCCCGTAGTAGGGGTCCGGCACCTCGCGTTGTCCGAGTTCTGGCGCATAGTCCATGAGCAGATGCAGCCGCTCTTCGAAGCCGGGCGGACAGAGCGCCGAGAGCGCGCGATGGTTCGCCTCGTCCATCGCCAGGACATAGTCGAAGCGCTCGAAATCCTCGGCGCGTGCCCGCCGCGCGCGCTGGCGCGAAAGATCGATCCCGCGCCGCTGAGCGGTCTCGCGCGCGCGCACATCCGGCGGCTCGCCGACGTGATAGGCATGGGTGCCAGCGGAGTCGATTTCGATCAGGTGCGATAACCCCTCCTCGATCACCCGCTTGGCGAACACCCCTTGCGCTGTTGGCGAGCGGCAGATATTACCCATGCAGACGAATAGCACCCTGACGCGTTCTCTTTTGTTCATAACTGTCTGACCTAAAAGGCTTAACTATCTGTAGTGGCCCTGTAGTTGCCTGGTTGCGTTTACTCATGTACGGTCAGGTTTGTTCCTTTTCGTGCGCAAGCGTTCACGAGCGTGGCTCATCTGGCGCCGCGTCAACGGAAACGGTTTTTGCTCCGTCAGCCGATTGGCCGGTCATGTCGTCAGCCCCGCCCGGCCCGCTTGCGCTCATGCTCCTTGAGGAAGCGCTTGCGGATGCGGATCGCGGTTGGGGTGATCTCGACCAGTTCGTCGTCCTCGATGAACTCCAGTGCCTGTTCAAGACTAAAGCGCACCGGCGGCGTCAGCAGGATGTTTTCATCCGAGCCGGCGGCGCGGATGTTGGTCAACTGCTTGGCCTTGAGCGGATTGACGACCAGGTCGTTGTCGCGCGAGTGGATACCCACCACCTGCCCTTCGTAGACCTCGTCGCCGGGCGAGGCCAGCATCCGGCCGCGCTCCTGAAGGTTGAAGAGCGCGTAGCCGAGCACCTTGCCCTGGGCATTGGCGATCATCGCGCCGTTGCGCCGCTTGGCGATGCCGCCCGAATGCGCTGGCCCATAATGATCGAAGACGTGGTATTTGAGCCCGGTGCCCGAGGTCAGCGACATGAACTCGGTCTGGAAACCGATCAGCCCGCGCGAGGGCACCTCGTAGTCGAGGCGCACCCGGCCCTTGCCGTCCGGCACCATATCCTTGAGTTCGGCGCGACGCTCGCCGAGCGCCTGCATGATCGCGCCCTGGCTGGTCTCATCGACATCCACGGTCAACTGCTCGTAAGGCTCGCAGATCTGGCCGTCGATCTCGCGGAAGATGACCTCCGGGCGCGAGACCGCCAGCTCATAGCCCTCGCGGCGCATGTTCTCGAGCAGGATCGACAGGTGCAGCTCGCCGCGGCCGGAGACGCGGAACTTCTCCGGGTCGTTGCCCTCTTCCACCCGCAGCGCGACATTGTGGATCAGCTCGCGTTCGAGCCGGTCCTTGAGCTGACGCGAGGTCAGGTACTTGCCCTCTTTTCCCGCGAACGGCGAGGTGTTGACCTGGAAGGTCATCGATACCGTCGGCTCATCGACGGTCAGCGACGGCAGCGCCTCGACCGCGCTCGGGTCGCACAGCGTATCCGAGACATTCGGCGCATCGATGCCGGTCAGCGCGACGATATCGCCCGCATGAGCGCTCGGCACCTCGAAGCGATCCAGCCCCAGATAGCCGTAGACCAGCCCGACCTTGGCCTTATGCGTCCGACCATCGCGTTTGATCACGGTAATCTGCTGATTCGGCTTGACGATGCCGCGGCGGATACGACCGACCGCGATGGCGCCGACGAAGCTCGAATAGTCGAGCGTCGAGACCTGCATCTGGAAGGGCGCGTCCGGGATCACCTCCGGCGGCGGGCAATGCTCGACGATGGCCTCGAACAGCGGCGTCATGTCACCCTCGTGCACGGTCTCCTCGAGCCCCGCATAGCCGTTGATCCCAGAGGCGTAGATGATCGGGAAATCGAGCTGCTCATCGCTGGCGCCGAGCCGGTCGAACAGATCGAACACCTGATCGACGACCCAGCTCGGGCGCGCGCCGGGCCGATCCACCTTATTGACCACCAGAATCGGCCGCAGCCCATGCTGGAACGCCTTGCTGGTGACGAAGCGCGTCTGCGGCATCGGCCCTTCCTGGGCATCGACCAGCAGCAGCACCGAATCGACCATCGACAGCACGCGCTCGACCTCGCCGCCGAAGTCGGCATGGCCGGGGGTATCGACGATGTTGATGCGATAGCCGTTCCAGTCGATCGCGGTGTTCTTCGACAGGATGGTAATCCCGCGCTCGCGCTCCAGATCGTTGGAGTCCATGACCCGCTCGACCGGGCCGAAACGCTCGCCGAGCGTGCCCGACTGGGACAGCAGCTCATCGACGAGGGTGGTTTTGCCATGATCGACGTGGGCGATGATGGCGATGTTGCGTAATTGCTCGGTCACAGGACAGATAGCTCCAAGGCCATCGGCGCAGTGGGACCGACGACCAGACGTCAAAAGATCGGCCAGAAGGGGAACGGTGCTCGGGGAGGACGCCGCGAGACGGAGAGCACACCGTCGCTTTAGCCTGACATTATGCACCCAAACCGCCTCCGCTGGGGTGTCATCACGGCCTCAGGCTGACCTCGCCGGCGGCGAAACATTGGCGCCCGTGCGGGCCTTCGAGCAGCAAGCAGCCCTGATCGTCGATCCCTAGCAGGACACCCTGGATCTGGCACTCGCCGGACAGCAGCGTCACCCGCTCGCCCTGATAGGCATCGCGTCGGCGCCAATCCTCCAGGAAGGGTGCCAAGCCGGCCTCCGCATAACGGCTCAGGGTCGCGGTCAGGTACTCGATGAGCGCGGCGGCCAGCCGGTTACGCCCGGGGACGCGGTTCGCGCAGACCTCGCTCAGATCGACCCAGGGCTGGTCGATCGCGGTCGCCTCTGTGGCCAGCAAGCGCAGATTCAGCCCGACACCGACCACCACCAGGCTCGGCCCCTGTGCTTCGCCGGCCACCTCGAGCAGCAGTCCGGCGAGCTTGCGCCGCTGCCAGTGCAGATCGTTCGGCCACTTGAGCCCCAGCCCCTCGACGCCGAGCGCTTCGAGAGCCCGTGCAACCGCCACGCCACACGCGAGGCTGAGTCCACCCAGCTGCGCCGGGGCCAGCGGATAACGCCAGAGGATCGACAGGTAGATGTTGCGCCCGAATGGCGAGACCCAGTGCCGCCCGAGCCGCCCGCGGCCAGCACGCTGACGCTCGGCGAGGCAGACCTCGGCGCTGTGCAAGCGAGCGCCTGCGTCCTCGATCTGCGCGCGGCCTCGCCGACCTCGTTCGAGCAGATAGGCATTGGTCGAGTCGATCTCATCGAGGATCTCCAGCACCCCGATCCGTTGTCGGGCCGACGCATTAAGCGTGGCGTGGATCGCCTCCGACGACAGCCGCTCGATCGGCGCCGGCAGCCGATAACCCTGACCGCGCACCGATTCGATGCCGAGTCCCAGCTCCCGATCCAGCTGATGCAGGATCTTCCACACCGCCGTGCGGCTGATTCCTACCGCCGCCGCGATCGCTTCGCCCGAATGCGGTTGCCCATCCGCCAGCAGGCCGATGATCTCGCGTGCACGCGGGCTCATTGGTCACACCCCATCATCGGCAACCCGCCAGCCAGCGCGCCCAAGACTCAGCCCGCTGAGGTCTGATCTGCCGAGGGCGCGAGCCAGGCCGATCGCCGGGCGCGAGCGGCATCCGATGCGCCGTCGTCGAGGCGCAGCGCGCAGGTATCGGCCGGGGCCGGTTGCGGCAGCACCTGAGTCTCCAACAGTTCATCGCGGCGGAAGGCATGCACCCCGACCGGTCCCGTGCCAGCGGCGCGGGTGATCAGCGCATCCAGGTTGCCGGCGGTTGCCCGCAGTCCATCGACGGCGACGATCAGATCCCCCGCCGAGAGTCCCGCGCGCTGCGCTGGCCGGCCGTCGAGCACCACCGCGAGCCGCGCCTCGGCCGTGTCTGGCGCCAGGCGCACGCCGATATCGGGCCGGGGCGACACCGGCTCGAAGCGCTCGACGCAGCCGCCGTTGTCCTTGGCGCCGGTCGCCGGGCGCAGACGCAGCTCGACCGCGACGGTGGCGAGCAAGCGCGCCAGGTCTAGGTCCTCGGTCGAATCGAGCGCATGGTCGAAGAAGCCGGAGAGGTCGAGGCCGCTGACCTCGGCGGCGACCCGCTCGACATCGCGCTCGCCAACGCCGATGCCAGTGCGCCCGTAGCGCTGCCAGAGCGCGCGCATCACATCGTCCAGGCTTTTCTGGTCCTCAGTGCCCTCGCGAATGGTCAGATCCAAGGCCAGCGCAATCAGCGCGCCTTTGGCGTAGTAGCTGACGATCGCGTTCGGCGCGTTCTCGTCCTGCTTATAGAACCGCGTCCAGGCATCGAAACTGGACTCGGTCACGCTCTGGCGCAGGCGCCCGGGATTGCGCATCACCCGCGTGATCAGCTCGGCGAGCAGGGTCAGATAAGCCTTGGCATCGATGACCCCGCTGCGCACCAGCGCCAGATCATCGTAATAGGAGGTGATGCCTTCGAACGCCCACAGCAGGCGCGTATGCACCTCGCGCTCGAGCCCCTGCTCGGCGAAGGCGCGCGGGCGAATCCGCTTCACGTTCCAGAGATGGAAATACTCGTGGCTGCAGAGGCCGAGAAAGCGCCGGTAGCCTTCCGAGGGCTGCTCGGGAGCCTGCATCGCCGGCTGCGGCTGCGTCTGGGCGCGCTTGGCTTGAGCGCTTTCGGTCGAGCCGGTCTCTGTGACAACCTTCTCTGCCGTGCTCGCGCCAGCCTCGCTCGGCCAGGCCGGCGCCGGCAGATCGTCACGATTGGCCAGCAGGCTGGTCGAAAAGCGATGTTCGAGACCGCCATAGCCATCGCCAACGAGCTGGGTCAGGAACAGGTAGCGGTCGATCGGCAATTCGCCGAACAGGGCCGCATGCTCGGTGCAGATGCGCGGCAGGTCCAGCGTCAGGCGGCGCAGATCGGCGCGATGGCGGCCGCTGATGGTCATCCAGTGCGGCACCCCTTCGACCTTGAACGCGATGCGGTCGAACACGCCCATCTCGACCGGATGATCGATCAGGTCGGCATAGTCATCGGCCCGATAGCGTCCGAATCCCCAGGCCGGCGCACCATCGCGCGCGAGGCTAGTCGCGACCTGCCACTGGCCTTCCTCAAGCCCGGGCGGTGGCAACAGTTCGACCGCGCAGGGTCGATCCTCGGCCCCGGCCACGCGGAGGAACAGGCTGGTGCCGTTGAAGTAGCCGTGATGCTGGTCCAGATGCGCCGAGCGCACGGTCAACTCCCAGGCATAGACCTCGTAGTGCAGCTGCACCGGGCCGGCCTGCGCCGAGAGCCCGGAGATCTGCCAGGTCTGCTTGTCCAGCTTCTCGATCGCGATCGGGCGCCCGGCCTGCTCGGCCTCGATACTCAGCAGATTGCGCGCGAAATCCCGAATCATGTAGCTGCCGGGAATCCAGGCCGGTAACGAGACCTGCAAGCTGGGCGATTCCGGCTCGGGGATCTCGAGCCAGACCTCGAAGCAGTGGGCCTCGGGACGTTGGGGGATGACGCGGTACTGCAGCGGAGCCGATGCGGACATACGGGTGAGGCCTTCTCTCTGGCGATCTATTTGGACAATGGCGCTCTACGGTAGCAAATCGGTGCGATATCGAAAAAGAGTGCCGCAGACCGGGCAGCCTCCAAGAGCAGTTGCGAAGCGACAAGACATCGCTCGATCCGATCAGATGTCGTTACAATGCCGCATTAAACAGCACGCAGACTGCGGAACAGCCGCACGAGGAGCACCGATGCATCCACCACAGCGCCAGCGCTTTCAGCCACGCTCAAGCGACGTCCCCGAGGAGCGCCATGGGTCTCTGGCCCGACGAGTCCGCAAGCGCGCTGGGCGGCGGCTGCCGGCCATGTTCGGCGTTGCGCTCATCGTCGCGCTCAGCCTTACGCTCGGCGGCTGCGCGACCGAGGAGAGGATCACCGATCCATCGGTCTATCTTGGCAATCCCTTCCATCGTCCCACCGAGTCTGGCTTTCGCGACATGGCACGCGCCGGCTGTGGCACGATGAGCCTCGGCGACAGCACGGTCGATGCCCTGCTCGGGGCAAACCAGGCCTTCGACACCTTGGTCAGCGCACTCTATAACGGTGATATCTCCAACGATGAGTTCATGAATCAGGTGTTGCTCCAGCATCCAGCCGCCGATGCCAACATCCACGCCACCGGGTGCATCATGGACCAGCTCGCCCAATGCTTCGCCGAGACCTGCAAGGCAGAGGCGGCCGTTAAACCCCAGACACGGGATGCGAAAAACGCCGAGGACGCCGAGACAATCGCCAGCGCGATCATGATCGATCCCAGCGAACTCCCCGCAGAGGATCGACCCCAGGTCGATGCAATGGCCGAGCCGTCCAAGGAAGACGGCCCGAAACCGCTGCCCTAGACCTATCGCGCCGATCGCCGCTACGCATGCCCGAGCATGGGGCTCGCCCAACTGGCAACCCGTTGCCACCTGGGGCCAGCAAGGCCTCCGTGCCCAGCGGGCGGGCGCGGGCTTGGCGCCGATGGCTGCATCGCTGCCTGCTGATCCTGGTGCTCGGATGCATCGGCCTGCTGACGACGCTCGTGTTGATCGACCTGACCGTCTCGCTGACAACCCGCGATGCAATCACCGAGACGCTCGATCAGGTCGAGCCGATCGAGGTCGCGCTGATCCTCGGGACCTCGCGCGGCCCGCGCGGCAAACCGAATCGCTTCTATCAGGCGCGCATCGAAGCTGCAGCCGCCCTGTATCACAGCGGGCGGGTGCGTGGCATCCTGGTCAGCGGCGACAACGCGACCCGCTACTACAACGAGCCGATCTCGATGCAGAGGGATCTGATGGCGCTTGGCGTTCCCGGCGAACACGTCACGCTGGATTATGCGGGCTTTCGTACCCTGGATTCGATGGTGCGGGCCAAGGAGGTCTTCGGCTTAGATCAGGTGCTGGTGGTGAGTCAGCGCTTTCACGCAGGGCGCGCGATCTTCCTGGCGCGGCGCTTCGGACTCGACGCGCGCGGCTTCGCCGCAGCCGACCCACCGCATACCGGTTTCTTGCGAGTGCGCGCCCGCGAGATTCTCGCCCGCGCCGCTGCGGTGCTCGACCTCCTCACCGGCCAAGGCCCAAGGTTTCTCGGCGCCCGCGAAACGGTTCGTCTCCAAGAGCAACCGCAGCACGACCTCCCCGCTAGTGGCTCAGCTCGGCCCCAACAGCAACCAGAGGATCAGGCCGACGAGCGGCAGCAACAGGATCACGGCAATCCACAGCACCTTGGCCAAGGTGCCAGCGCTGCTCTGGACGATCTTGACGAAGGCATAGATCACGACGATCAGGTGTAAAAACCCGAGCAGGCCACCAATTTCAATACCAATCACCTGTCTGTCCTCCAGCCGATTTTAACAACCCACGTATTACACCATGTCCCAGGCCCTCATCGTCGTCAACTACCGCGCGGGCGCCGGCGCTATCCAAGTCGCCGCCCTCGCCGAGCGCCTCAGCGAGCGCTTAGGTGCCCAGGGACTGAGTGTCGGCACCATCGCCTTTGACGATGACGAGGCGACGGTTCCGCCCTGGCCGCAACGGCTGCGCGACGCTCTCGCGGCGGGCAGCGAGCAGGTCTTCGTGCTCGGCGGCGATGGCACAGTCCTCGCCGTCGCCACGCAGTTGCTTGGGCAATCGGTCCCGCTTGGCATCATCCCGCTTGGCACGGCCAATCTACTGGCTCGCGATCTCGGCATTCCGCTGCAGCCCGAGGCAGCGGTCGATGCGCTGGCTGATGACTCGACTGTCACTGCCATTGACGTCGGTTGCGTCAACGGCGAGCCGTTCCTCTGTGCCTCGATGATCGGCCTGACCACGGCGCTGGCGCGAACGCGCGAGGCGATGCGCGGTCGCGGACCGCTGCGGGCGGCGTTGCGACTCGCCCGCAAGGCGTTGCTGTTGCTCTGGCGCTACCGCTCCCACCGCATGCGCATTCAGCTCCATGGCGAGCAGTGGAAGGTCGAGACGCGCGCGCTGGTGATTACCAATAACCCGATCGACGCGATCGTCCAGTCCTACCCGAGCCGCGCATGCCTCAACTCTGGCCAGCTCGGCCTCTATGGGGTGCACCAAGGACCGCTGTGGGAGCTACCGAGGCTCGCGCTGCGGCTGATGCAAGGCGACTGGACGCAGGATCCCCGAATCTTTGAGCAACAGGCGCGCGCGCTGCGCATCGAGACCCGACACGAGCATGAGCTGGTGGTGATGAACGATGGCGAGCGCCTGCGACTCAAGACGCCACTTTTGTATGAGAGTCGGCCGGCCGCCTTGCGGGTGCTGTCGCCGTAGCAACGCCGGTGTGGGCCGCCTGCCGAGCGCAGCGATCAGCCGCCCTGCCAAGCCAATCGCCTGTGCTAACCTGAGCGTTTCCGGCAGGCTGCGCCCCGAAGGCGCCGAGGTAGAGGCAAGATGGCAGTGCGAACCTTCGACAGCATCGTGATCGGCACCGGCCCGGCCGGCGAAGGCGCGGCGATGAAGCTGGCCAAGGCCGAGCAGCGCGTCGCCGTGGTCGAGGCCTATGCGCAGGTCGGCGGCGGCTGCACGCACTGGGGCACCATCCCGAGCAAGGCCCTGCGCCACTCGATCCAGATGCTCGCCGACTATCGCCGCAATCCGCTCTTCCAACACACCCGCGATCAGGTCGAGGTCGCCTTCCCGGACCTGCTGCGCGCGGCCGATTCGGTCATCGACCACCAGGTGCAGACCCGCTACCGCTACTATCAGCGCAATCGTGTCGAGCTGCTGTTCGGCCATGCGCGCTTCGTCGATCCACACCGGGTCGAGGTGCGCCGCCCGGATGGTGTTATTGAACAGATCGAGGCCGCGCACATCGTCATCGCCACCGGCTCGCGCCCCTATCATCCGCCAGACGTCGACTTCAGCCATCCGCGCGTGCTCGACAGCGACTCGATCCTGCGCCTGCCGTATACGCCGCGCAGCCTGACCATCTATGGCGCTGGCGTCATCGGCTGCGAATACGCCTCGATCATGGCCTGCCTGGATGTGAAGGTGAACCTGGTCGATACCCGCGAGCGGCTGCTCTCGTTCCTCGACAACGAGATCACCGACGCGCTCAGCTATCACCTGCGCGAGCAAGGCGTGGTGATCCGTCACGACGAGGCCTACGAGCGCGTCGAGCCCAGTGATGAGGGCGTCGTGCTGCACTGTCAGTCCGGCAAGAAGCTCAAGACCGATGTGCTGCTCTGGGCCAATGGGCGCAGCGGCAACACCGAGGATCTGGGCCTGGAGGCGATCGGCCTGACACCCAACAGCCGTGGCCAGATCGAGGTCGATCAGTCCTATCGCACCGAGATCGCGCATATTTTCGCGGTTGGCGATGTCGCCGGCCCACCGGCGTTGGCCAGCGCCAGCTATGACCAGGGCCGCTTCGTCGGCGCCGTGATCGCCGACGGCGACTGCGACTGGTCGCTGATCGACGAGTTCCCGACCGGCATCTACACCGTGCCCGAGATCAGCTCGATCGGTCGCACCGAACGCGAGCTGACCGCCGAGAAGGTGCCCTACGAGGTCGCCCAGGCCCACTTCAAGAGCCTCGCCCGCGCCCAGATCACCGGGCACACGGTTGGCATGCTCAAGCTCCTGTTCCATAGCGAGACCAAGGCCATCCTCGGCATTCACTGCTTCGGCGAGCAGGCCTCGGAGATCGTCCACATCGGCCAGGCGATCATGTCGCAGCCCGGCAGCGCCAACAGCATCGAGTACTTTGCCGAGACCACCTTCAACTATCCGACCATGGCCGAGGCCTATCGGGTCGCGGCCCTGAACGGACTCAACCGGTTGTTCTAAACTTCTCAGATGACCGAACTGCTCAGCCTCTC
>PWTO01000256.1 GCA_003562815.1 Chromatiaceae bacterium
GAATTTTTACAGCTATCAGTTCTTGATTGGGAACGATTCTGTTAATCTTAACCAACTTAAAAATATATTTTGAACGACCTGCGCCTTCGATAATCCATTCCATCTCCTTCGGCTGTATTGCTAAGATGCTGTCAGGCATTGGCGTTCGATAGCGAATAGAATAAACAACATCGCCGAGGTTCTTCGGTAGCCGAATGCCGAGTTCGCTAGCGGCTGTAACGAGGTCTTCGCGCTCGAACTCTACTGTTTCTCCACCTTTTTTGTAACGGTCAAAAAATACTTTTTCGATAAGAGCCTTGTATCGACTTTGGGAATTATCGCTTATCTTCTTAACCATGTTTCTGAATGCCCATTTCTCTTATCCGTGCCGCTTCGATCTCCTCTTGTTTGCGTTTCTTTGCGCCACTCTTCCGGTCTCGCTTTGCTATAGGCACATCTATTCCCCAGAAATTGGCTGCCTCTGTCATTTCCATTTCGAGCAGCGCCGGATTCCCAAGCTGAAAAGTCTTCTGCGGCTTCAAGACACTAATCCCCAGAACTTTAACAAATTCGGTCGCGATGGCTCTCGCTAATGGAGGTGGAACGGCATTTCCTATTTGCCTGGCGCCATGCCATTTTGTCTTATGAAAACGAAACCAATCTGGAAAACCGTGAAGCCTGGCCATTTCCCGAACCGTAATACACCTGTCCTTTTCATAGTGAATCGGTCTTGGACTAGTAAACGCACCGCGTGCGGAATCTGTTCCCGCCCGAAGAGTATTTGATACGCCTTCTCCAGAGAGCTTAAAGAATCGCGATATGGGTTCTACTTCGCCTGGCCGCGTTTCAGAAAATCTTCTACGCGATATATCGGTATGATTGGTTCTCGCACTTGATGTAAGAAATTTTGATTGCCATTCTCGGCGATATCCAAAATGCCATGCCTCATCTGACAAACATCGCATTTCGGTCGCATATAGGGAGGGCTCGCCCCATTCCTCCGTGAACGCCGAGTCGTCATGTTTTAGTACCTCTAACGATTCCGCTTCGGGCAGGTCTCCTATCGCATCTCTGCATGTGGGCGTTTCCGGAAGTAAGCTAAGCGTCTCTGCGGAAGACGCAGGCACTGTGACTGGCGGTGGATACGAAGGCATAGATATCCCACACCTTGCACCGAGTAGAAACAATCTTTCGCGATCTTGCGGCACTCCGTAATTTACGGCATTAAGCACCTGCCAGGGAGTTTGCACGTTGTATCCGAGCATCTCGAATTCCTTTACTAATTCGTCCAGAACTTTACGATGTTTGCCAACAGTCAGGCCTTTCACGTTCTCGAAAAGAAAAAATCGTGGCGATAATTCCTTTACGATTCGCAGAAATTCGCGAACTAGCGTATTTCTAGGGTCATCGAGAACTCTTTGCCCGATAAGAGAAAAACCCTGACAAGGAGGGCCGCCAATGACTACATCTACTTCTCTCGACCTTATCTGCGACCGTTCGCAAATAGTTTGTGCGCTCAGGTGTGCTATTGATGTGGGTATGACCGCACAATCCGGAAAATTGTATTTGTGGATAGCAGCGTGTATCGGATCTATCTCTACGGCGGCTACAACATCGAATCCGGCCTGCTCGAATCCTAGGCTTAATCCGCCTGCCCCAGAGAAAAGGTCTATTGCGATTGGTCTATTTCTCATGTTGCCATTACGCTCAGTTAAGACACCCTTGTTGAGCCTAGAAATTGTATCAGCCGTTTCCTTGCGGCATCGATATCTTTAAGCTGGCACTGCCAAATAACCAGCGCGCCCCATCCAAGCTGTTCAAGTCGGCGAACGTTCATTTCATCTCGTTCTCGATTCTTCGCTATTTTTGGTTCCCAATAGTCGCTCTTGCTTTTTGGCAATCTTCCGTATCTACACTCGTGTCCGTGCCAGAAGCAGCCGTGTATAAAAATCACCTTTTTTCTCTTCTGAAATACTATATCAGGCGATCCTGGAAGTTCTCGTTTGTGCAATCTGTATCTGTAACCTAGGCCATGAAGCAATTTTCTCACAACCAACTCTGGTCCGGTATTCTTGCTTCCCACGCTAGACATTATGTAACTGCGTGTCTCTTCAGATACTCTATCGATCATTCGATGCTCACATAGAGATTTCCGTGAAGTGCGATTGTGCATTTTCTCGCTGACCATTGGCAATCGCCGCTTTTATTATGGGAGCCACCGTATGCTCAGTGATCTCCTTTTCTTTGCAATACTTGGTTTGCAGCCACTCAGAAACTGATTTCTGACTTTTGCTTGCATTGCAGCCTCTACAACAGAGAGCAATGTTTTCGCGAGTGACAATCGAAGCATCATTAATTATGTGCTCCCAGCTTGCTGAAGACCTGACAGAAAACTTCGGCGACAGGAACGTTTGGCCGCAATAGACACAAACCTTGTCTCTATCTCGGACTTCTTTCTCTAGCCACGCGGGTATATTCCAACTATTTGCCATCTATAGAGTGCCCACCTGCTGCTTTCTGCTGCATAACGCGAAGCTAAGCGGCGCCCTGACAAGGGCGTCCGGTGGACGGCCACCAAGCCGGGAACGCACTTAAGCGCATGGTTAGGAATCTGTGCGGACTCGAATAGTTGTGCCTTCGTTCTCAGCCCAGTTGATTACTGTCTCAGCACACTCAAGCATCAAGTCTGGCGGATAATGCTGCGGCATAGGACCGTAACGAACTTCATTCGGGTATCTCGATGCACCTTTAGACTCTCCGGCCAGCAAGTTACCTATTGTTTCGCAGCCAAACATTGGATTTACAACCCGTGCACGAATTCTTGTAGCGGGCACGTACTGTTGTTGGTTCATGCTGCCAGCCAACATTTCACAGTGCCCTAGGTCCTCCAGAAGAGTCTCGATATTGTGAGATCTCCGGCGAATTGTAGCAATAGGCACACCGGCTTTCTCCAATAGGTATTTCAAGGTGATCTCTATCGACAACAAGCTCAAATAAAGAAGGGCCCGTTTACTTTCTTCGATGAGATGTCCAGAGCCTTTGAGCACGCGAGCGGCTTCAATTAACTGTTTTGCAAATCCGACGCTATATTCCATCGCTTAAGTCATCCCTGCCTAACCAGTGATTATCTGGTTTCTGGGTATCTTCCACCGCTCATAAATGCCTGAGATAATCATCACAATCTGCGCTTATCTCAGCGATGTTCACGCCGTCACCGCAGCCGCGCCGAGCAAGCTCGGTGTCTTACGCCACTCTTGCGTGCGTTTTAGGTCCGGCCTGAGCGTGTCCAGACCACGGGCCAGGATGTTCCTGGCAGCATTCAGGTCGCGGTCCATGACGTTGCCGCAGTCGCACGTCATCGTGCGCTTGTCGAGCGGCATGTCATGAATCTGACCGCATTCAGAGCACGTCCGGCTGCTCGGCTCGAAGCGTCCGATGAAGGACACCTCTACGCCACGCAACTCGGCCTTATACTCAATCATCCGCCGCAGCATGCCGAAGCCGTCATCGCTGATCGGGCGGGCGAGCTTCCTGTTGCGGACCATTGCGCTGACGTTCAGGTCTTCCAGGCAGATGACCTTGTAGTCGCGGGTCAAGCGGTCCGACAGCTCGTGCAGGACCGCTTGGCGCTGGTCGCTGATGCGCTTGTGCAGTTTGGCAACCGCGAACTTGGCTCTCGCTCGGCGGTTCGATCCTTTCTGCTTTCGCGACAAGCGGCGCTGCTTGCGCTTCAAGGCTTTGAGGTTCCGTTGCAAAGCATTGTTGGCGGGGATCTCGGTTCCATCTGAGAACACCGCAAGGGACTTCACGCCGAAGTCAACACCAACCGATTCCTTCTCCGGCGCGTGTGGGTTGTAGTCGGCGGTCTCGACCAAGATCGAAGCGTAGAACTTGCCAGCGCTTTGGCTGATCGTGACCTGATTCAGGTTGCCGACGAACCGCACCGGCTGGCGCATCTTGATCAAGGTCTTGAGCTTCTCGATGCGCAGCTCGCGACCGTCGATGCTGAACTTCGGCTTCTCCCGCAAGGCGAAGCTGTCGCCGATTCCTTTCTTCTTGAACGTTGGAAAGCCGAACTTCTCTCGAAACGTCTTGGCTTTCGGGTTTGCTGGCTTGTTCTCGCGAAGTCGCAGAAAGAAGTGCTTGAAGGCGTTGTCCAGATCATCGATGGCGTTTCGCGTGACGCGGCTAGACACCTCATTATACCAGGGGAACGCTGGGCGGATGATGTTGATGGAGTGCCGATAAGCAGCAGCCTTCGACCACTTCACATCCTTCTGTTCAAAGTGCTCCAGCAACTGGTTGTAGCAATGGCGGCGAGCCCACAAGCGCGGGCCAGAGAGTCCGCTTGGTCTGCTGTCGGACGCAGTTCAATCTTGTGGGCGAGCAACATCGTAGAGTCCCAGCTCTTCGGCGATAGCGTCACCAGTGGACTGAAGGTCGGCGAGAAGCTTCTTGTGCTTTCTGGACCGACTGCCGTACAGCCTTGCGCTGAAGACCGTGATGATTTCCAGCACGTCTTGCGCAAGCTCCTCCTCAAAGCTTGGCTGTTCGCCCTTGTGGATGATGACGATCTCGATGCCTTGTATTTCGCACAGCGCAAAGACCAGCTCAGAGCCGAAGCGCAGAAGCCTGTCCTTGTGGGTCAGCACCAACCGGCGCATCTGGCGCCGAAGGATCATCTCCAGAAGCCGTTGCAAGCCTTTCTTGCGGTCGTTCATGCCCGAACCGAGGTCGCGGACAACCTCCGTACGCCACCCTTTAGCGGCGCAGTAGGCTTCCAACATCGCGTGTTGCCGGTCCAAGTCAGCCTTCTGATCGTGGCTGGAAACACGGGCGTAACAGATCGTCGGGGCGTCCGCGTCCCCTAACGCAAGGAGGTCAGACACCGCGTAATACCGCGTGCCGCCCTTGGTCTTGCGCGCAGGCAGCAGTTCGCCCGTCGCTTCCCACTTGCGCAGGGTTGCGGGAGTCGAGCCGACTAGCGCGGCGGCTTCGCCAATCTTTACGAGTTTGCGTTCCATAGTGCAAGATTATAAAAGATTTGCGAAGATTTCAAGGCGCAGTTACGAACCCCAGTCTCCGCTGCGGGGCCGATAGCGGTTCGGGATCAGGATCGTCGGGCGCAGTTGGCTCGGGTCTTGTTGCGGAAAATCGAGCGTGTAGTGCAGGCCCCGACTCTCGCGGCGACGTTGCGCGGACTGGACGATCAGGTCGGCGACGTCGACCAGGTTGCGTAGCTCGAGCAGGTTGGTCTCGACGTGGAACGTGCTGTAGTGCTCGATGATCTCCTGGCGCAGCAGATCGACCCGGCGCTTGGCCCGTTGCAGACGCTTGTTGGTGCGCACGATGCCGACATAATCCCACATGAAACGGCGCAATTCCTCCCAGTTGTGCGAGATCACCACCGCTTCATCCGGTTCGGTCACGCGGCTGGCGTCCCAGGCCGGCACGTCGGGTGGCGTTGCCCAGTCGGTGGCCAGCTCGGCGATATCCTTGGCGGCGAGTTCGGCAAAGACCAGGCATTCGAGCAACGAGTTACTGGCCATCCGGTTGGCGCCATGCAGCCCGGTGTAGGCGGTCTCGCCGATCGCATAGAGGCCCGGTAGATCGGTGCGCGCGTGGGCATCCACCAGCAGCCCGCCGCAGGTATAGTGCGCGGCGGGCACGACCGGGATCGGCTCGCGGGTGATGTCGATGCCGAGTTCGAGACAGCGCGCGTGGATGGTCGGGAAGTGCTCGGTGATGAACGCGGCCGGGCGGTGCGAGATATCCAGATGCACGAACTTGCTGCCGGTACGCTTGATCTCGTGGTCGATCGCACGCGCCACCACGTCGCGCGGGGCCAGCTCGGCGCGCTCGTCGAAGCGCGGCATGAAGCGATCGCCATTGGTCAGCAGCAGCTTGGCGCCTTCGCCGCGCAGCGCCTCGCTGACCAGAAATGACTTGGCCTTGGAGTGATAGAGGCAGGTCGGGTGGAACTGCATGAATTCCATGTTCGCGACCCGGCAGCCGGCGCGCCAGCCCATGGCGATGCCGTCACCGGTGGCGACATCCGGATTGCTGGTGTAGACGTAGACCTTACTGGCGCCGCCGCTGGCAATGACCACGAAGCGGGCGAGGAAGGTCTTGACCTGGTTGCTACGGTTGTCGAGCAGGTAGGCGCCGAGCACGCGGTTCTCGCGACCGCCAACCTTGCGATCGGTGATCAGATCGACCGCCGCATGATGCTCGAACAACTCGACGTTGGCGCGCGCGCGCGCCAGGCTGGTCAGGGTGGTCTCGACCGCCAGGCCGGTGGCATCGGCGGCGTGGATCACGCGGCGATGGGTGTGACCGCCTTCGCGCGTCAGATGGTAGCCGCTGGAACTGGCGGCGCTGTCGTCGCGAGTAAACTCGACCCCGGCGTCGAGCAGCCATTGAATATTGCCCGGGCCGCGCTCGACCACCCGCCGCACGGTGGCTTCGTCGCAGAGCCCATCCCCAGCCTTCAGGGTATCCTGTACATGGGCATCGATCGAGTCGGTGGCGTTGAGCACTGCCGAGATGCCGCCCTGGGCATACAGGGTGTTGCCCTCTTGGAGTTCGCGTTTCGAGACCACGGCGACCGAGAGCCTGTCGGGAAGCCGCAGCGCGAGACTGAGACCCGCAGCGCCGCTGCCGATGATGAGAACGTCATAGCGATTGAGTTGAGGCATGGTGACGGCCTTTTATGCGGGCTTGTCTATGGTGCGGCATGGACAAAGATTAGACAGTGGCCGATTGGCATCCGCAAGCCAACGGGCAATTCATGAAGCGTCGCGTAGCCTTGCGGTACGTCAAGGCGCAACGCTCTGAACATAGAACTTTCATCGAAGGGGTGGTGTCAATGCGCCAGGTGAGCAGGGACCGACGAGCATGGGGTAGACCGCGTGTCTGAGCGCGAGGTCGATCAAGCGCTCGTCGAGCGCGCACAGGCCGGCGATCGGCGTGCGTTCGATCTGCTCGTACTGAAGTACCAGCAGAAGATCGCCGCGCTGATCGGGCGTTATCTGCGCGACAGTGCCGATGTCTTGGA
Source organism: Chromatiaceae bacterium (assembly GCA_003562815.1). Lineage (GTDB taxonomy): Bacteria > Pseudomonadota > Gammaproteobacteria > Chromatiales > Chromatiaceae > Lamprobacter. The sequence goes on from PWTO01000256.1 coordinate 7,037, forward strand.
TGTGACCCAAGAGGCGTTCCTGAAGGCCTATCGCGCACTGCCTGGGTTTCGCGGCGAATCGGCGTTCTACACCTGGATTTATCGCATCGCGATCAATACGGTGAAGAACCACATGGTCGCGCAAAATCGGCGCCCGCCGGGGGACGATATCGAGGCCGAGCTGGCCGAGCAAATGGAGATGGGCGCGCGCTTGCGCGACAGCGCGACCCCGGAGCGCGAGGCCCTCAGCGACGAGATCGCTCACACCGTGCAGGATGCGTTGGACGCACTTCCAGAGGATCTCCGGGCGGCGATCATGTTTCGTGAGATCGATGGTATGAGCTATGACGAGATCGCCACGGCGATGGAGTGTCCGATCGGTACGGTGCGCTCGCGCATCTTCCGTGCGCGCGAGGCCATCGATAAGCGGATCAGACCGCTGCTCGAGGGCTGAAGGCGACGACAGCGCGCGTACCGGGTCCGTATTCTGAACGACTGACGAGCGAAGGCGAAACATGACAACAGCAACACCGGAGCAACGGCATCTCGCGGCATTGATCGACGGTGAGCCCGATCCCGGCGGCTTCGAGCGCGCGATCGAAGCGATCGCGCGTGACGCGGCCTTGCGCGCGCGCTTCGAGCGTGGGCTGCTGATTGGCCGAGCGTTGCGCGGCGAGACCTCGTCACTCGCAGCGCGCACGATCGGTGCGCGGGTCTCGGCGGCGCTGGCAAGTGAGCCGGTGCGGATGCGCCCAGATCGATCCCGACCTCCACTCCGGCCCGCGCCGGCCCGGTGGCGCCCCGATTGGTCGAGCAACCAGGGGGCGAGCAACCGACCGGCTGCGGCCTTGGCCATCGCCGCGAGCCTGGTTGCCGTTGCCATCCTGGTGGGGCCCGGGCTGATCGGTGGTCCAAGCGGTGGTCCAAATAGGGACGCGCCGAGCCGTGCGCAACCGGCGCCCGCGCTGACCGAAATCAACGCCATCGCGCAGGCCTGGATGGTCGAACCCCGGACCCTGGATGAGCCCGCTGAGTCACGCGTGCTGAGTGCGCTGTTGGTGGATCACCGCGAGCGCGCCTCGGCCTCGGGGCTGACCGGCTTCATTCCCTATGCCGCCGTGGTTGGTCAAAGTGGCCTGCGTTAACCCGATGCGGCCATTCTTTCTGTCGCGCGGCGCGTGCGCGCTCATCGTCGTTGGCCTCTGCCTTGCGTCCGCCGCTGTCGCGGCTGAACGCGCTCAGGAACGCGCCTCGCTCGAGCTGCTCGCGCGCATGGCAAAGGCGCTCTCGGAGCGTGAGTACGAGGGGACGCTGGTTTATCTCAATGGCCATCATCTCTCGACCCTGCGCATCGCCCGTCGCATCAAGGGCGATCAAGCCCAGGAAAGCCTGTTGGCCTTGAATGGCCCGGTTCGCGCCGTTGCCCGCGGTGGCCGCACAGTGACCTGCGTGCTGCCTGATGCACGCCTCATCTCGGTGCCGCGACACTCGGCGGCCATGGCCACCCTGCATCCAAGTCAGCTCGATGTGGAACGGCTGCGCGCGTATTATTTGATCCATCCACTCGGGCGCTCGCGGGTGGCTGGTCGCGACACCCAGGTCGTGGGTATCATCCCCAAGGACGACTTGCGCTACGGCTATCGCTTTTTCATCGATGAGCAGACCGGTCTGCCGTTGAAAACCGATCTGATGAATAGCGCGGCGATCCCGATCGAGCAGGTCATGTTCACCCAGATCGAATTCCTTGAGAAGGCCGATGACGAGGCGCGCGCGGATGCCCCCGCGAGACGGTCCTCGGTCGCGGCACCGCCAGCCGGGGCGCCGCCAGCTGAAGGTTCGGAAGCCGCCGATACCACGCCCTGGCGCTTCGTGGCCTTACCCGCCGGTTATCGACTCGTCGCTGGCGATCCTCCGCCTGGGCAGGCTGAAGGGGGACGACGTTGGTTCATGATCAGCGATGGCCTCTCGGCGGTGTCGGTGTACATCGAGCCAGATCAGGGCCATGGCTTCAGCGGGCATCGGCACGTGGGCGCCGTGAACGCGGCGGGGCGGGTCGTGCAGGGGTATCAGGTGACCGTTGTCGGCGAGGCGCCCCTGCCGACGGTTCAAGCCATTGCCGAGGCGCTCGAGACCCAACCATGATCGAAGAACATGCCATCGTCACTTCCACCGAGGCCGGTATCGCCGAGGTCGAGATCAAGCGCCGCTCCAGCTGCAATGCCTGCAGTGCGCGCGCGGGCTGTGGGGTCTCGCTCCTCGATCGTGTCCTTGGCCGGCGTCCGCAGCGCTTGCTTTTGGCCAACAAGATCGATGTCCGGGTCGGTGACGAGGTCATCGTCGGCATGCCCGAAGCCGCGCTGCTGAAGGCGGCCCTAGCCGCTTACATGGTGCCGCTGGCCGGCCTTTTGCTCGGTGCCATCGTTGGCGATCTGATGAGCGCGGAGTCTTCTGCAGGTGAAAGCCTGCCGCTGCTGACCGGGGCCCTCGGTTTCGGCGCCGGTTTGTTCGCGACACGCCTCTATAGCCGACGACTCGCCACCGATCCGCGCTGGCGCACGGTGCTGCTGCGGCGCGTGACTCAGTCACTTCCGGTGAGACTGCCGGACGTGCGCTGAGCGTCATGATCGAGCTTGCGGGTCCCTGGAAGACAACGCCGTGCGGTGGTCGAAGGCGGCTTCTGTTATGGTGATCGGTCGTTTTTCGTTTTGCTCTTAGGGTCCGCATGTATCATCGGTTTTTGCTCCTGTTTGCTCTCGCCACAGTCGCTGTGCTCGGGCTCGCTGCGGGACCGCCGAGCCTGGCGGAGCGGATCGCGCCGGCGCCGCCCGTTGTATCGGGGCTGCCGGACTTTATCTCCTTGGTCAAGCGCTATGGCCCATCCGTGGTCAATATCAGCAGCAAGCAGGGGTACGGCATGGGAGGACCACAGGACTTCAGCGCCGAGGATGGCCTGCCGGAAGATAGCCCGCTGCACGATTTTTTCCGCCGTTTCTTCGGCGACGACGCGCCGCTGCCCGATGAGGGGGGGCAGGGACGTTCGCTGGGCTCTGGCTTCATCCTCAGCTCAGATGGCTACATCTTGACCAACGCCCATGTGGTCGAGGCCGCCGACGAGATCATCGTGCGCATGAGCGACCGCCGTGAGTTCATGGCGCAGGTCATGGGCGCCGATCCGCGCAGCGACATTGCCCTGCTCAAGATCGACGCCGACGAGTTGCCGGCGGTCGAACTCGGACACTCATCGAACATCGACGTGGGCGAGTGGGTGCTGGCGATCGGCTCGCCCTTTGGCTTCGACCATTCGGCGACGGCGGGCATCGTCAGCGCCAAGGGCCGCTCGCTGCCGTCCGAGAACTATGTGCCCTTCATCCAGACCGATGTGGCGATCAATCCCGGTAACTCGGGAGGGCCGTTGTTTGATCTGCGCGGGCGCGTCGTTGGCGTCAACTCGCAGATCTACAGCCGCACCGGCGGCTTCATGGGACTCTCGTTCGCGATCCCGATCGATGTCGCCATCGACGTGGTCGAGCAGCTCAAGGACAAGGGGCGAGTCAGTCGCGGCTGGCTGGGCGTCTTGGGGCAAGACGTGACACGCGATCTCGCCGAGCCGTTCGGCCTGCCGCATCCGGTCGGGGCGTTGGTCTCGCAGGTGTTGCCGGACAGCCCGGCGCAGAAGGCGGGGCTGCGCGCGGGCGACATCATCTTGGCGTTCAACGGCATCGAGGTGCCGACCTCAAGTAACCTACCGCCCTTGGTGGGGGTGACCAAGGTCGATGTCACCGTCGATGTCGAGCTGATGCGCCAGGGCGAACGGCGCTCGGTTGCCGTGACTCTCGCTGAACTCCCTGACGAGGAGCGGGTCTTCACCCCACCCGGCAATGGCGCGGCGCCGGCGGCGAATCGGCTCGGCCTGGTAGTGAAGGAGATCCCGGACGATCAGCGCGAACTGCTCAATCTCGAGCACGGCGGCGTCCTCGTCGAGCGCGTCGATACCGGACCCGCCGAGCGTGCCGGACTGCGCGCGGGGGATCTGATCCTGATCTTCCGTCACGAGCAGGTCCAAGGCTTGGCGCAGTTCGATCGGCTCGTGGAAGCCGTGCCGGCGGGGGCGTCGGTGGCCGTGCTGGTGCAGCGTGGCGATGGACGCATGTTCTATGCACTGCGCTTGCCGCCAGAGTAATCTTACCCGCCTTTTTGCTCGGATAGCCAAGGATCACAGCCGCCGATGGCCGACCTCAGTCATATACGCAATTTTTCCATCATCGCCCACATCGACCACGGGAAATCGACCATTGCCGATCGCTTCATCCAGCATTGCGGCAGTTTGACCAACCGTGAGATGTCGGAGCAAGTGCTCGACTCGATGGACCTCGAACGCGAGCGCGGGATTACCATCAAGGCCCAGAGCGTGACCCTGGATTACCCGGCCAAGGACGGGCAGGTCTACGAGCTGAACTTCATCGACACGCCGGGCCATGTCGACTTCTCCTACGAGGTCTCGCGCTCGCTCGCGGCCTGCGAAGGGGCGCTGCTGGTGGTCGATGCGGCGCAGGGCGTAGAGGCGCAGAGCGTGGCCAACTGCTATACGGCGATTGACCTCGGTCTCGAGGTGCTGCCGGTGCTGAACAAGATCGACCTGCCCTCGGCCGAGCCGGAGCGGGTGATCAACGAGATCGAGGAGATCATCGGGCTGGATGCGCAGGATGCCTTGCGGGTCAGCGCCAAGACCGGCCTCGGCATCCCGGAATTGCTGGAGATGCTGGTGGCCAAGGTGCCACCGCCGGTCGGCGATGCCGAGGCGCCGCTGCGCGCGCTGATCATCGACTCCTGGTTCGACCCCTATGTCGGCGTGGTCTCGTTGATCCGAGTCAAGGAGGGCACGCTGCGGCGGCGCGACAAGATCAAGGTGATGTCGGTCGGGCGCGTGCATCAGGCCGATACCATCGGCATCTTCACGCCGAAGAAGACCCCGCGCGAGCAGCTCGGCCCGGGCGAGGTCGGCTTCGTCGTCGCCGGCATCAAGGAGATCGATGGGGCGCCCGTAGGCGATACCATCACCGGTGCCGACCGACCGGCGACGGAGCGGCTCGC
>PWTO01000026.1 GCA_003562815.1 Chromatiaceae bacterium
CCGGCGACCCGGCTGTGCTCACCGACCAGCTCGAGCGCGACCGAAAGCAGCTTGTCGCCTTCGTCTTTCATCTTCGATAGGGACGGAAAGCCGAAGCGATGCACGTCGCGCAGCGAGCGATCCAGCACCACGAGCTTGCCGACGGTGATCAGCACCCGTCCAAAGCCCTCGTGGGTTAGGTGCAACAAGGGCACCGCACGCAGGCTGCATTCCTTCTCGATCAGCACTGCGATGGCGTTGTAGAAGGCCTGGATACGGGCAATGACGATCTCGTCGGGGTCGCCGACGATCGGGAGTTCGCGCTTCTTCTCTTTGGTGAGCACATAGGGCTCGAGCACCTCGGCGGCGGAGAGGTCGTCGTAGGTACCGTAGGGGTCGATAGCGCGGATCTGGCGAATCATCTCGGTCGCGAACTCGGTGCCCAGCACCGGGTCATTCGGATCGATGGCCGGTGCTGCGGTTGGGGCCTCGGGCGTCTCAATGGTCATAGGCTTCTCCTGTGTCGTTGTGTTTGTCGTCGCGAATCATTCTTCCCAAGCCTCGGCCGCCATGGCGTCGAAACGGCTCTCGCTGCGCGGGCTCTGCTGCTCGATGGCGCGCTTGAGCCAAGCGCTCGGCCCGTCGCGCAGCTCGCGCTTGAGGGCGTGCAGTTGGCTGCTGACCAAGCTCTCGGGGGCGACCTTGATCGGCTGGATGCCTTGCGCGCGCAGCTTGGCGATGGCCGAGGCGCCAATCGCTTGGCAATAGACTGCGATGCAGCCAGCGAGGGCCTCGATCTTGGCGCCGAGCTTGTCTTCGTTGCCGTCCATGTCGAGACGGCCGAACTGGGCGACCTCGTGCAGTTCATAGCCGCTGGATGACACGCGGTAGATCGCGAAGCCCTCGGCGGCGCCGAAATGCTGGTTGACGTGTCTGCGGTCGGTGGTGGCGAAGGCGACCTTGATCGCGGTCGCGTCGGTGTCGTCGTTGCCGACGAGCTTGAGCTGACGTTTCATGGTCATGGTGTTGGCTTGCGCTCGGGCCCTGTGAGGAACTGCCGCGCCAAGCAGCAGGGCAGGCGTCGCACAGGCTGCGACGCCGTTGGCTGCTTGTTGTATCGGCGTGCGCGGGGCACTGTCTTAGGCCACCGCCGCGCCGATCCCAGGACCAATTGACCGGTCCATCGATCCATCCTGGCGCTCAGCCTCTGGCCACTGTTTGAGGCGAGAGCGATAGGGCGCGATCTCTCCCTTGTGCAGGCCGAGCATGAGGTTGGCGAGATCGAACAGGGTCTGACGGGTGCCCTGATAGCCGATCCATTGCCGCTGCCAGCCGCCGACATGGTCGAATTGCGGGAAGCCGGCGCGCAGCAGCGGGATGCCTAGGCGCTCGGCGGTATGGGTGCCATGGCTGTTGGCGATCAGTACCTCGGCGCCGTTGGCGCGCGCGAGCTGCTCTAGGTCTTCCAGATCGCCAATCTTGACCTGCGCGGCGGCAACCTCGGCCAGGCTCGGCGCGTTGGCTGGTGCCACCGCCGCGACGGTTTCGGCGCCCATGCTCGCGAGCAGCTGCGAGAAGGCGACCAGCAGGTCGGCATCGGCGGCGAGCGCGAACCGGCCCTGACCGATCGAGAAATGGGCATCGAGCATGGCGTCCTGCAGTTGCGAGCGTTGGCGCTCGATACGCTCCGGCACTGGCTCGGCGCTGATCTCGGCAAGGGTGCTGATCAGCTGATCCATCGCTTCCAACCCCATTAGATGCGGGAAGCGGTGATCGGGCACGCCGGTGCGCTCGGCGAGCAGATCGGCGGCGCCGGTCATCGAGCGGCCGATGACCAACGTCGCGGCCGCGTCGCCCAAGGTCGCGAGTTCATCAAGCGGGGTGCCGCCGATGGTCAGGGCGTTGTAGTCGCTGTCGACGAGATGACCGTCGAGTGAGTCGGCGAGATCGGGCAGCAGCACCGGACGGAGCCGGAAACGCTCGAGCAGATCCTTCAGATGCTCAAGATCGCCGGTGGTGAGCGCCGAGCCAGCGAGCACATTGACCTGGCGCGGGCGCTGGCCGGGACGGGTGCCGGCAGCCGTTGCCTTGGGCACGAGGGCGCCGATGATGGACTTGACGGCACTGTTGAACCCGGTCTCGAGGCAGCCGCTGTAGTCAGGCGAGGCGACCGGGACAACCGCGATCTCGGCGTACTCCGGATGGCGGTCGCGGAACATCTGGATGGCGCGCGACACATCGGCGCCCTGGGTCTCGACCAGGCCGGTGGTCGGGATGCCGATCAGTGCTGGCTGATGCTTGGCGCAGATCGTTGCCAGTCCCTCGACGATGCTCTCATCGCCGCCCATGATGGTGCTGACCTGATCCATGGCCGTGGTTTGCATCGGCATCGGCTCACGGAAGTGCTGGATGAAGAAGATCTTGCCGAACGCGGTGCAGCCCTGGGAGCCGTGCAGCATCGGGATCGAGCGGCGCATGCCGAGAAAGGCGAGGGTGGCGCCGAGGGTTGCGCTGGCCTTGAGCGGGCCGACCGAGAGCGCCTTGTTGCGCTTGATGATCGATGGGGTCAGTTTTGTCACTGTGGCCGTCGTGCTCGGTTGGGAATCAGCCATGGGCCACCTCCGTTGCTGGCTGTGAGGCTGCGATGCTCTCTTTGGGGGCCGAGGCCACAGCAGCGTTAGCGCTCGCTTTGGCTCCGGTTTTAGCTCCGGCTCCAGTGTTGGCTCCAGCTTCAGACTCGGCCTCTGGTGATTGCGCAACCGACGCGTCGATCACGACCGTCTCACCTCCGCTGGCGCTGCGCCAGGGTGGCGCGCTGCGCACCGCCGCCCAGATCGGGCTCTCGATGGTCAGGCACATCTGCCGCGCCAGCTCGAGCATACCGTCGTAGCCGGCGTAGCCGAATTCGCGTTCTTGATTGATATCCAGGAACGGGATGCGCGCCTTCAGTGCGGTGTACTGATTGCGACCGCCGGCGACCAACAGGTCAGCACCTTGCTGCCGGTAGAGATCGAGCAGGTTGCGCGGGTTGCCGTCCTCGATCATCACCGCCTCGTCGCCCATCAGTTCTCGGATGCGGGCCTTGTCGTCCTCGGTCGACTTGCGGGTGCCGGTGGCGACTACGCTCATGCCGAGATCCTGCAGCGCCGAGACCACTGACCAGGATTTGACGCCGCCGGTGTAGAGCAGCACCCG
>PWTO01000272.1 GCA_003562815.1 Chromatiaceae bacterium
ACGGCGCCGATGATCAGTGTCTGCGGGGGGGCGTGCGAGGGCTCATGCGAGAGCGCATGCGGTGACGCAAAACCTGGCGGCAGCAGCGCGCGCCGATCGTCGCGACTGGCTGGCGGATGAAACCGCTGGGTATCGACGCCGTTATAGATCTGATTGAGCCGAGCGCGCGGTACGCCGATCTGCTCGGCGAGATAGCCCATCTGATGGCGCGACAAGCCGATGTATTGGCCGACCAAGGGTCGCACCAGGCGACGCAGCCGACGATTGCGGCGATTCAAGCCGTCGGTGTCGCCGACATCCCAGCCATGCTCCCCATGCACTCGCGCCCGCACCCCGGCAGCGGCTGCCGTGAACTGGGTTTCCAGGGTGCCTAGATTGCGGGTATGCACGATATCCGGCCGCAACTGCCTGAGCAGACGCCAGAGTCGGCCATGCACGCCGAGATCCTTGCCCTCGCGTTTATGAAGGGCGTAGAGCCCGACATCGGTGCGCTGCAGGCGCTCGCTGAAAGCGGTGTAGTCGGTCATACAGATGATTGCGTGCCGATAAGCGTGCGGCGGCATCTGGTTGATCAGATTGACCAGACCGTTTTCCATGCCACCGATATCGAGTCGATGGATGATGTGGGCGACCAGTGGCGCGGCGGTCTCGGCGAAAGGCTCAGCCATCGGTATGACCGAGCGGCTGCGGCAGCGCCTGGAGGAAGTGTTCGAGACGCTGGCGCGTCGCCTCCAGCGTCAGCTCGTCCGCTGTGCTGCTGAGCGCGACCAGGAAGGCGCCCCGGCCGTCGCCGAGCAGCACCATCTGCAGTTCGCGCAGCTTGACCTCGACGCGCTCGATGGTGGTCTGATCGCCGATCTGGTACCAGTGCCAAATCAGCCGCAGCCGACCGCTGGGACCGCGCAGCACGGTTTCCTGAACCGTGCGGGAGCGACCATCGGCGTCTGCGATTGCGCGCGTCCGCCCGGCGACGCGGCGCCACGTCTCGCTGCGTGTATGGATCTGATTGCGCCAGGAGATCAGCTCGGTGCCCTGGCCGCGATTGCGATAATGCAGCAGGTGCAGCTCCACCTCGGCGCCGTTGTCGCGATAGAGGCCGGCAAGCTCGGCATCGGCATCATGATAAGCCGGTCGCCAAACGCCTGAGACGTCCTCGGGGCCCTGCCAGCCAGGCACCGCGCTGGGCAATAGGATCGGCGCCTCGACCAGAACCTGTTGAGCCCGGAGTTGCAGGAGCGCTTCCGTGCCCCGCGCCGAGCCGAGCATGGCCGCGAGTGCCATCAGGATCAACGCAAGGGTCAAGGCATTGACCGTTTGCGCGCGCGGCGCCGTCGCCGCCTTGTCGTTGGATGAGCCGTGCCTATCGGCCCAGAACGAGCCGAGCCAGAACATCAGGAACATCACCACGCCGAAGAACACCCAACCGACGACGATGTGGCCGTAGCCGAGGATCACGCGGCCATCGGTCACATGCGCGGTGATGATGATACTGTAAGCACGCAGACCATTGGCGAGGATGGGCAGGCCGATGGCGAGGGCCATGAAGGCCAGACGACGCCACAGGCTGTTGTAGTTCAGATAGGCGTAGACCAGCCCCAGCGCCAGGGATGCGATCAGGTAGCGCACCCCGCTGCAGGCCTCGATCACCACGAAATCGGCGGCGGGAATGCTGATGTAGTGGCCGTCCATGTGCACCGGGACGCCGCTGAGTTTGAGCAGCAGCACCGAGAACCAGGCCGTGTAGTCCATCAGCGGCGGCACGATGAAATCGCCGAACGGCACCGCAAAGAACAAATAAGCGAGCGGAAACACCAGCATCCAGGCTACCCGTGGCCCGAGCAGGGTCAGCGCCAGACCGGGGAACATCGCCACCAGCGCGAAATGCTGGACCGTCTTCACGTCCACGCCGCGCGCCAGGATCCAGGCCAGCGTCGTCGCCGCGATCCACACCAATCCCCACACCCAGGGCTCGGGTGACTGCCGAGCGAGTTCCTGACGGCGGGTCCAGGCCAGCAGCAGCGCCAGCGCCGGGATGAACAGGCCGTGCGCATAAGTCTGGGAGTTGAACCAGATGTGCGCCATGCTCAACGCCGAGGGCCACAGCAGCCACAGGGTCAGCAGGGTTGCCAGCACCAACAGGGTCAGCGCCAGCATCCAGCCATAACGGATTGGGAGAGGAAACCGATCGAGCAGGGTCTTGGGCTGTGCGTTCAAGAGCGCCCTCCTAGTGGCCAGATCCGGCATGCAGTAAGTGTACGAGACGATCCAGGTGCTCGGACCAGCTGTAATGCTGGAGTACGCAAGCGCGCCCCCGCTCGCCCAGCCGCGCCCGCTCCTCGTCCCCGCTGCGCAGCAGGCGCAGCGCGAGTGCCGCCAAGGGCTCGGCCTCCTCGGCCACCAGCCAGTCCATGCCGGCGCACTCGCGCAGCCCGTCCAGGGCCTGTGGCGTCGCCACCACCGGACAGCCCATCGCCATGGCCTCGAGGACCTTGTTCTGCACCCCGCGCGCGATGCGCAGCGGCGCCACTGCGCCCTGCGCGTGGGCCAGATAGGGGCGCACATCGGGCACCGAGCCGGTCACCCTGATACCGGGTTGCTCGCCGAGCGCGCGCACTGCGGGCGTGGGCCGGCTGCCGACGATGACGAAACCGGCCTCGGGCATGGCCTGGCGGATCAAGGGGAAGACCGACTCGGCGAAAAAGCTCACCGCATCGACATTGGCCCAGTAATCCATGGCGCCGGTGAAGACCAGGTTCGCGCTGCCCGGCGGATAGGGGTTGGGATAGTCGCGCTCGGGCGAGAAATAATCGGTATCGACGCCATTGTCGATCGCATGCACGCGCGCGGCCGCGTCCGGCGCCCGCGCTTCAATCCGCTCCCCAGTCTGATCCGAATCCTGCCCCAGCTCCCGAGCCTGCCCCCATGCTCGCCGTTTCCGAACTCGGCCCTGCCCCTGCCCTCGATCCTGATCCCGAAGCAACTCGCGAAACAGCGCCGCCTCCTGCTCGCTGACCAGCACCGAGGCGCTGGCCCGCGCCGCTACCGCGCGCTCGAACGCGAGCAGCCGGCGGGCCTCGCGCGCATAGATCCAGCGCATCGGCCCACGATGGCCCTGGGCGTACTGGCGCCACTTGTCCGAGTCGACATCGACAAGGTCCACCACCTGCGGC
>PWTO01000007.1 GCA_003562815.1 Chromatiaceae bacterium
AACACGCGCGGGTGACTGGCCCGATGCGCGGCAACGATGCGACGGATGGTTTCACGGTGTTGCTCAAAGGCAATGGAGGGTTTCATTGTATAGTTCCGTGTGAGATTAACTGTTGCGGTTCATGCCATTGCTGCAATCTTCTCCACCATACCTCGGCCAGCAGTTGGGGGAGGCAAAGGATGTCCATCTTGTTTCATCAGTTCTATCCACTCATCGACGATCTTGCAAAGTTCCGAGTAGACCTGCTCTTCGTGATCACCGTGACAGCACGGCCCGATGATCCCAGGACACTGACCGACAAAACACTGGTCCTCATCAGACCACTCGACAACTTTAAGATACCGAGCGCTTTCTTTCATTGCTTCGACTCTTTGATTTTTTGTTTCAACTCGCGCTCCTGGTATGGCTTGGCGTCATCGCCGAGATTCCCCGAGAGCGTTATTCGAGCACCGTTCAACTGCTGCTGCCTTAGCGCGCCAACAAGGCGTTCAGTCTAGCCCCGCGCGCGGATACGCTCCAACACCAGCGGCAGGCGTTGGTCGCCAGCATCACCACACAGCATCAGCCGCAAACCGCTGATCGCCCAACTACGCAGCACCGGGTCGGCGGTGGTGACATTGGCCAGCCAGTAGACGGCCTCTTCGCGCGAGAGGAGCGCCACACGGCGGCCGATCAGCTCGATGCGCGCGACATCCTTGACCTTGCCTTGCAGTCGAAAGAACAACGCCAGTCGCGCCCCGGCTGCCTCATCGAGGGGCAGATTCCAATCGGTCTCCTGCAGGCCTTGCGCGGACATGAAACGCTCCAGCCCCAGCGCAATGCCTTGGTCATCCTTGACCGCCTCGAGGATGCGCCTGAGCACGGGCAAACAGGCGCGCACCCCGTCGCCATGCAGACTCCCGCGCTCGACGTGTTTGGCGCGCGGGTTGGTCAAGCCTGCGGTGTCGTCGCGATCCTCGGGGGCGATGCGCTCCTTGACGATCAGCAGGGGCGGCGGCAGGTCGCTGCGGCGCGTGATGCGCAACAGATAGGGCGCGCGTTTGGCTTGCTTGGCCAGTTGGGCGTGATCGGCGGGAGCGCCGGGACGCGCTCGCCGCGAGGTCGCCTGAGCAGAGATGGGCATGAGGCGGAATTATCCTTCGAGTTGCTTGAGCAAGCTCAGGAACTTGCAGTTGGCATCAGGCTCGCCGAGGGTCAGGCGGACCTCGCCGTTGTTGTCGAACTGCAGCCGGTTGTTCAGCGCGGCGAACAGGGCGCGATTGTCGACCAGGTCACCGACCGTGGTGGGGCCCATCGCGAGCTGGAAGCGCGCCTTGTCGTGCAGTTGCGCGGCGATATTGAGCATCGCCACTTGGGTCTTGGATTGGCTGAGCGCGGTGCCGGCGAGCAGATTGAGGATCTGCTTGATCTTATCCTTGTCGCGCAGGGTGAACTGTTGCTGCTGGACCTTGGGCGGACTGATCCAGCCGCGCGCCTGGGCCTCATGGTAGGGCATGACGATGCCGGTCTTCAGCGCATCCAGCGGCAGGCTGTCACCGGTCCGGGCCTGGTCCGGGTCGGGGGTGCCGGCTGCATCGAAGGACTCGGCGGGAAAGACCACCAGTTTGCGCTGCGCGAGGAGGTTGGTCAGTTGCTGGCTCAGCACATTGGGATCGACCTTGTCGTGCTCCTGCTCGACGCTTGCGGTCAACGCCTCCAGGTCGAGTGTCGTGCGGCTCTCGATGGTCTGCTCCAGCCAATCCGCGACGGTATCGGGTCGGCGCTCGATGTCTTCCAGCCAGCCTAGTTGTTTGGCGTGCTCCTTGGTGCAGAGGATCCAGCCGGCAGGCTCGGCCAATGGCTCGACGGTGAGCGGTGGCGGGTTCTCCTTGTGGTAGAGGGCCGTGGGCTTATGCGCCTTGGGGTCCGGCATCTCGCCCAGGCACCAGGCGCCGCGCTTGCTGCCCTCGACCAGGATCGGGGCCAGCAGGTCCGGACGCTGCAGGATCGGCCAGTGGCGTCGGGTGGCGAAATGCATGACCAGCGTGCTCACGCTGACCTGCGGGTACTGATCGAAGAACAGTTTGCCGAGCAGGGTCTGGGTTTCGGCGGTTGGCGCGCGCGCTTCGGTGATCAGCTCGCCCTCGTCGGCCAACTGTCTGAGGATGGCATCTTCCAGGTGCAGCCCACCGGAGCCGCCAGCGGTCGGTCCAGCGCCGCCTTTGCCCAGGTCGCGCGTGGCCACCCGTCCTTGGTCGCGACTGGGAAACAGCAGGTAACGGTAGGACGTTTCGATCGCGGTGCGCAGCTCGGCCGGACTCTTGGCCGCGCGCTCCTTGAACTCGGTCTTTTGCAGTTGGTCGTGGCTCACGCCCCAGTTCTCGGGATTGGCCTTGAGGCGCTCGACGGCGATGGCCTTGTGTGCCAGGGCCAGGATGTGTTGGCGTGTGCGGCGCTCCTGCTGGGTGCGGGTCTCGTTCCAGACCGACTCTTTGATGTAGACGACGCTGGGTGCGAGCAAAAAGACCTGGTTCTGATACTCACGGATCGCGTTCCCGCGCTGTTCGATGAAGCGCACCGGGTCGAGTTCGGCGGTCTCGAAGCGGATGATGCCAAGCTGTGGTTTGGGCGATTTATCCGGGATCGCTTCACCGTCGCCGATGTTGGCGTGAACGTCGAAGACTGCGGACCGCTCGACCAGCGTCCGCACGACTTGCTCGACCCGATCCAGCGCTTCGTCATCGGACACATTGCCCTCGATGCGCCGCAGAATGTTGTTCAGCGTCGGCACGGTGTCGGCGTACAGGCGCCCATTGCGGTTGCGCAGGTAGTTCGCTTCGGACTCGATCTGCGCGAGGGCGGAATGGACGGTCGCCGGTTTGATGGCCGGCGAGGCCATCTCGTACACCGCTGAAGCCAGATCGATGCCAAACTTCTCATCCTGCAGGCCGCCGCCGCGACCGACCAGGCTGTGCAGGAATACCACTCGCCAGGACCATTCGTGCACCGGGTAGCCATCCGGGTGCGGGTTGCCGTGGTCCAGCTCGCCGGCGACGCTGAGGCCGGTCGCGGCAGTGCCGGCGACCTTGCTGATGTCGGCGTCGAGCACGGCTTGCAGGTCGGTGTTGCCGGTCTTGCCCAGCAGCTCACTACGGATGGTGCTGTCGGCGAGATCGAGGTGCCCGGTCTGG
>PWTO01000141.1 GCA_003562815.1 Chromatiaceae bacterium
ACGCGGTGCTGGATGCCTACCAGCTGTGGCAGAGCGAGCAGGGCAGCGGGCAGACCGAGGATCGGCAGATCCTGGAGTCGGTGCGCAGCTTCATCGAGCGCCATGGCGAGAGCCGCTTCGCGCCGCGCCATGCGACCTCAGCGCACCCGATCCGCGAGCGAGCCGGTTATACCGAGGAAGACCCGGCGACTGGGCAGGTGACCTATCTGTTTCTGGCCAGCGGCCTGCGCGAGGCACTGAGCGGGCAGGATCTGAAGCGAGGCTTGATCGCCCTGGCCAGGGCCGGCTGGCTGGTCAAGGGCAGCGGCGACAAGCATCGGCTGCAGCGCAAGATTCAGGGTAAGAATACCAATGTCTATGCGGTGTCGTTGCCGGATGACGTGCTCGATGATGCAGAAGCTGGCCAAGTATGACAGTAGTTCCGATTGCACTGGCTGACAGTCGACGCGAATCTACGCCAAGCCGCTAGACTAGACGATCTTCTAAAGGCATCGAGGGTTTGCCGCATCGCGGAAACGCTTGCATAGGCGCTTGGCTGCAGCTAAAACGTCCGTTTTAGCTGGTGTATGCTGTACTGGCGGCTTAGGCTTGTGCTGGCTCCAAGGTTCACGCCATGCGCGGAACCTGCAATGCCGATGGTCGCACCACGATCGGGCGTTATCCAATAGGAGATCAGGCGTGAGCAAAGCAGGACGCTATAAGGCCAACTTCAGCAAGGGTGGGCTGATGGTGCCGGAGAGTCGGATCATCGCCACGCTGTTGTTGGAAGACGTTGATGCCGAGCGCTGGGAACGCGCGATCACTGTGGACAATGTCCTCGCCAAGCGCTCGCCCTCGACCGCCCGAACCAAAGCCACGCTGATTCGGGCACGGCTGCGCTCTATGCCGGCTTCGATCTGGGGCTTGATCCGCGACGGCAGTCGCCCGGTGGCGACCCATGCCGTGCTGGCCGCCACGGTCACCTATTCACCGCTGTTCGGCGATTTCCTTGATCTGGTCGTCCACGATCTCTATCGCCGTTTCGAGCCCAGCCTCAAGCCCGCGCATTGGGAGCAGTACCTCGCCGACTGCAAGACCCGCGATCCGCAGATGCCGGAGTGGAGCGAGTCGACGCGCACCACGCTGCGTACCCGCGCCTTCGGCATGCTTCGCGAGGCCGGCTATCTTTCTGCTGATCGCGTCTGCAGTCTGCAACCCTTGCAGATCGCTCCGGAGGTCATTCAGACCTTGCGCGATGCCGAGCAATGGTATGCACTGCGCTGCATCCAGCTCACCGATAGGGACGCCACCGCATGAGCAGCGATTTCGACCAGCGCTTGAACCAGATCCTCGGCCGCATCACCGCCGATGACTTTCTCAAAGGCCGCGGTCTCGGCAACGAGATCCCGTTCTATGCCTTCGACTATCCGCCCGAGCAAGAGCTGGCTGTGCGCGAACAGATCGTCTTCCTGCTCGCGCAGATCCCCAAGCAGCGTCCCGAACTGCGCATCGCGCACGTCAATCTCTTCTCCCTGATCATCGAGACCCTCAAGGCGCGCGGTTTCTACGACAAGGCCCTGGCCAAACAGCGTCAGCAAGGTGATCAGGCGTTGCTCAAGGCCCTTGCCGCGCCGCTGGATGCCGGCAAACTCGCCGCCGCTCTGGTGGAGCAGACCGAGCCTGCCAGCAAGGACCTCGTCCTGGTCTCCGGCATTGGCAGTGCCTACCCACTGCTGCGCACGCACAACCTGCTGAACAACCTGCACGCCGTCATGGGTAGTACGCCGTTAGTCTTGTTCTACCCCGGTCGCTACGACGGCCAATCGCTGCGGCTGTTCGGCATCCTCCAAGACAAGCCTTACTACCGCGCCTTCCGCCTCGTCGACTAGGAGTCCCGCCCGATGCAGAGCCCGTTGCAGATCAAGGATCTCTTCACCAAACCCGTCGATCGCCCCATCAACGGTGTCATCAAGGCCGATCAGGACGATGCCGCCTCGGTCTGGCAAGAGCTGGACGAGTACGTCATCACCAAGGAGTTGGATAGCCATTTCCGCACCTTCTTCGATACCTTCCTCAAGGCGCTCGACAACAGCGGCGACCCGCATATCCTCGGTCTGATCGGTGTCTGGATCTCCGGCTTCTTCGGTTCCGGTAAGTCGCATTTCCTTAAGATTCTGTCCTACCTGCTCGAGAACCGAGAGATCAGCTACCAGGGCCAGACGCGCCGCGCCATCGACTTCTTCGACGGCAAGATTCAGGACGCCATGCTTGCCGGCGACATCAAGCGCGCGGTCAGCACCGACACCGATGTCATCCTGTTCAACATCGACAGCAAGGCCGACAGCGGCAGCGGGCGCGATGCGATCCTGCGTGTGTTCCTGAAGGTCTTCAACGAGAAGCTCGGCTACAGCGGCGACTATCCGCATCTGGCCGATATGGAACGCCGCCTCGATGGCCAGGGCAAGCTGGCCGACTTCAAGGCCGCCTTCCATGCCGTCGCCGGGGTCGACTGGGAAGCCGAGCGCGATGGCTACAGCTTCTATCAGGACGAGATGGTGCAGGCCCTTGGCGATGCATTAGGAAAAAGTCCCGAGGGCGCGCGCGCCTGGCTCGAGCGCGCCGAGGCCGATTTCGATTCGCTGCTCAGCGTCGAGAACTTCGCCGGCTGGGTGCGCGAGTACCTGGACAAGCCCATCCCTGGGCGCAGCGGCCCATCGAGCTTAGGCCGCCGTATCGTCTTCCTGGTCGACGAGATCGGTCAGTTCATCGGTCAGGACACCCACCTGATGCTGAGCCTGCAGACCATCACCGAGAACCTCGGCACCGCCTGCGGGGGGCGCGCCTGGGTGGTGGTCACCTCGCAGGAGGACATCGATGCCATCCTCGGCGAGGTACGCGCGAGCAAGGCCAACGACTTCTCCAAGATCCAGGGCCGTTTCAAGACCCGGCTCTCGCTGTCCAGCGGCAATGTCGACGAGGTGATCCAAAAGCGCTTGCTCCTCAAGAAACGCCAGGCGGAGGAACCTCTGGGTGAGCTGTACGACCGCGAGAAGAACAACCTGAGCACCCTCTTTGCCTTTACGGGCAACACGGTCAGCTACCGCATGTTTCGCGATCGCGATGCGTTTGTGTTGTCCTATCCCTTTTTGCCCTACCAGTTCACCCTCTTTCAGTCGGCCA
>PWTO01000166.1 GCA_003562815.1 Chromatiaceae bacterium
CCACTTGCTCGATCCCACCGGGGATGTCCTGCAACAGATGGCCGATATCCTCTCGGCCCACGAAGGACTCGATGCCATCCACCTACTCAGTCGCAGCAGCGATGGCGCCCTGAAGCTTGGCGATCTGACGCTGACCAGCGACAACATGGACGAGCACAGCCCCGTGCTGCAACAGATTGGCGCCAGCCTGAATGAAGCGGGCGATCTGATGCTCTATGGCTGCGATTTGGCCCAGAGCGAGACCGGGATGACATTCATCGTGCGCCTGGCGCGGATCACCGGGGCTCGGCTGTGGCACTTTTCGGCCCCTCAGGCCGTCGCGGCAAGCTGATCGAGCAAGCCCCAAGCCGGCCAGATAGGCGTCGAGCTGCTTCAGCCCCTCGGCGAGCGGGTTAGAACTGGCCAGAGGGCGAAGCCCGAGACATCAGGGGTGAGTTTGGCGCCGATCGCCCCATGTTTATCCAAACCAAGAATGATGGGCGGATGACGATGTCGAGGACAACGCTAGGATTGATGGGTGTGCTTCTGGTCGCGGGTAGCGTCTCGGCTCAGCCGGGGCCGCCCGGCGTGATCCTGAGCGAGGCGCGGGTCGTCAGCGTCGCCGATCGCGTTGAAGCCCTGGGGACGCTGCGCGCGAACGAGTCGGTCACGATCACGGCGACGGTGACCGAGACGCTCTCCGCGATCCATTTCGACGATGGTCAGCGGGTCGCGGCCGGCGATATCCTGGTCGAGATGACCAGCCGCGAGCAGCATGCGCGCCTGGAGGAGGCGCAGGCCCGGCTCGCCGAGGCCGAGCAACAGTATGATCGGGTGAAATCGCTCGAAGCGGCCGGTTCGGCCTCGGCCTCGTTGCTCGATGAGCGCCGCCGCGACCTGCGCGCCACGCGAGCGACCCTTGCCGCGATCGAGTCCCAGCTCGCCGATCGGCTGATCAAGGCGCCCTTTGCCGGTGTGGTGGGTCTGCGTAATATCAGCCTCGGCGCCTTGGTCACACCAGGCGATGTGATCACCACGCTCGATGATGACAGCCTCATGAAGCTCGATTTCCCGGTGCCCAGCCTGTTCCTGCCGTCGCTGGTGCCGGGGCTGTCGATCGAGGCGCAAGCGCCGGCGCTCGGTGATCGGACCTTCGAGGGCGAGGTCGCCAGCGTGTCGAGCCGCGTCGATCCGGTGACCCGCAGCGTGCAGGTGCGCGCGCTGATCGAGAATCCGGAGCGCCAATTGCGGCCTGGCTTGCTGATGCGCGTCGAGCTGCTGCGCGATCCGCGCGCGGCGGTGATGGTGCCGGAGACGGCCATCCTTCAGCGTGGGACCGAGCATGCGGTGATGGTCGTCGATGAGGATGCCGAGGGGCAGGCGCTGGCACAGCGTCGCCCGGTGCAGGTCGGTCTGCGCCGCCCCGGCGAGGTGGAGATCGTGGCCGGTCTCGCGCCCGGTGAGCGCGTGATTACCCACGGCGCGGAGAAGGCGCGTGCGGATCAGCCGGTGCGGGTGCGGGCGATCGACGATGGCAGCCGGCCGCTGAGTGAGCTGATTGCGCGCCCGGCTGAAGCAACCGCTGACGAGACGGGGCGGATGCCGTGATCCTGTCTGATCTTGCGGTCACCCGGCCGGTCTTCGCCAGTGTGCTGTCGCTGTTGCTGGTCGCCTTTGGGCTGGTGGCCTTCGATCGCTTGCCACTGCGCGAGTATCCGGATATCGATCCGCCGGTGGTCTCGATCGAGACCGTTTATCCAGGTGCGGCCGCATCGGTGGTCGAGACCCGCATCACGCGACTGATCGAGGATCGCATCGCTGGCGTCGAGGGGATTCGACGCATCGAAGCGACCTCCGAGGATGGCGAATCCAAGATCACCATCGAGTTTAAGGTCGGTCGCGACATCGATGGCGCCGCCAACGATGTGCGCGATCGGGTCTCGGCGGTGCTCGATCAGCTGCCCGCAGAGGCCGATCCCCCCGAGATCCAGAAGGTCGATAGCAGCGACGATGTGATCATGTGGCTGAATCTGTCCAGTGAGCGCATGAGCGTACCGGAGTTGACCGACTACGCGCGTCGCTATTTGGTCGATCGGTTCTCGGTGCTCGATGGCGTGGCGCGGGTGCGCGTGGGCGGCAGCCAGACCTATGCGATGCGGGTGTGGATCGACCGCAATGCGCTGGCCGCGCGTGGGCTGACGGTGACCGATGTCGAGCAGAGCTTGCGCTCGGAGAACGTCGAGCTGCCGGCCGGCGGGGTCGAATCGATCGATCGCCAGTTTAGCGTGCGCACTGAGCGCCACTTCCACACGGCCGAGGATTTCGCGCGGTTGGTGATCGCGCGCGGCGAGGATGGCTATCTGGTGCGCTTGGCCGATGTCGCGCGGGTCGAGCTTGGTACCGAAGAGGATCGCACCCTGTTCCGCGGCAATGCCACGCCCATGGTGGGCTTGGGCATCGTCAAGCAGTCGACCGCGAACACGATTGCCGTGGCCGATGCGGCCAAGGCCGAGATGGAGCGGCTCAATCCGACCCTGCCCGAGGGCATGCGGATCTTACAGAGCTATGACACCTCGGTCTTCGTCAAGGATGCGATCGGCGAGGTCTACAAGACGCTGGCGATCGCGATTGTGCTGGTGGTGCTGGTGATCTTCCTGTTCCTGGGCTCGGTGCGGGCGATGCTGGTGCCTGCCGTGACTGTGCCGGTCTCGCTGGTGGCGACCTTCAGCGTGCTGCTGATACTTGGCTTCTCGGTCAACATCCTGACATTGCTGGCGCTGGTGCTGGCGATTGGGTTGGTGGTGGACGATGCCATCGTCGTGCTCGAGAACATCCACCGGCGCATGGAACAGTATGGTGAGACGCGGCTGGTCGCGGCCTATCGCGGGACACGCCAGGTCGGCTTCGCGGTGATCGCGACCACCGTCGTGCTGATCGCGGTCTTTCTGCCGATTGCCTTTCTCCAAGGCGATGTCGGGCGGCTGTTCTCGGAGTTTGCGCTGACCATGGCGGCGGCGGTGAGCTTCTCGACCCTCGTGGCTCTCAGCCTCTCGTCGATGCTGGCCTCGAAGGTGCTGCCGGAATCGCATCGGCGCCTCAGCCTGACCGCTGGCATCGATTGGGCCTTCGAGCGGTTGCGCGCCGGCTATACCCGGCTGTTGGCCTTCTTCTTGCG
>PWTO01000156.1 GCA_003562815.1 Chromatiaceae bacterium
CGGCCGATCGGCGTTTCCATGCCCAGCCGAATGCCTGTCCGGTCTGTGGACCCAAGGTCTGGCTGACCGATGTCGAAGGCTGCGATCTGCTGGCAGCCGATGGCTTGAGGCCTGATGTGGTTGCAGCTGATGACGAGGCGCCTGGCTTTGCAGCGGCTGCGGCGGCCACTGCGGCTGATCGTGAGCCGCGCGATGCGATCGAGGCCGCGAGCCGGCTGCTCGAGCGCGGCGCCATCGTTGCGATCAAGGGCATCGGCGGCTTTCATCTGGCCTGCGATGCGACGAATTCAGCGGCGGTGGCGACGCTGCGCGAGCGCAAGCGGCGCGCGGCCAAACCCTTCGCGCTGATGGCGCGGGATCTGGACGCGGTGCGCGCGCTCTGTGAGTTGAGCCCGGCCGAGGCGGAGCTGCTGAGTTCGACGGTGGCGCCGATCGTGCTGTTGGACCAACGGGTGGATAGCGCTGCGGAGGCCTCGCTTAGTGCTGGTGCGGCCCGGGGCTTGGAGCCCAAGTCGAAGCCTCGCTCCGGTCCGCGTCCCGAAGGGGGCTCGGACTTGCACGCTGCGCCCCCGGTTGCGGCTCAGGTCGCGCCGGGCCAGTCAGCCTTGGGTTTCATGCTGCCCTACAGCCCGTTGCATCGGCTACTGCTGCAGGATTGGGATCGGCCGTTGGTGATGACCAGCGGCAACCTGAGCGACGAGCCGCAGTGCATCGACAATGCCGATGCACTGACGCGACTGGCCGGTCTCGCCGATGCCTGGTTGCTCCATGATCGCGAGATCGTCAATCGGGTCGACGATTCGGTGGCGCGCGTGATCCAGGGGCGCACGCGCTGGCTGCGCCGAGCGCGTGGCGCGGCGCCGACGCCGCTCGCGCTGCCAGCCGGTTTCGAGACCGCGTCCAGGGTGCTGGCGCTCGGTGGCGAGCTAAAGAATAGTCTTTGTCTGCTCAGCCAGGGTCAGGCGACCTTGTCGCAACACCTCGGTGATCTCGAGGAGGCGCGCACCGCGCGTGAGTTCGAGCGCACGGTGGATCTCTATCAGGCGCTGTTCGAACACGCGCCCGAGATCATCGCGGTCGACTGTCATCCCGACTACCGCTCGTCCACACTTGGGCGCCGACTGGCCGCCGAGACCGGCGCCCGATTGGTCGAGGTGCAGCATCATGCCGCGCATCTGGGCGCCGTTCTGGCGGATGCCGAGTGGCCACTGGACGCCGGCCCGGTCATCGGGGTGATCTTCGATGGCCTGGGCTATGGGGCTGACCGGACGATCTGGGGCGGTGAATGCCTGCTCGGCGACTATCGCCAATGGCAGCGGATCGGCCATCTGCGCCCGTTCAGCCTGCCCGGCGGCGAGCGTGCCATCCGCGAGCCTTGGCGCTGTCTCTATGCCCAGCTCGAAAGCAGTCTCGGCTGGCAGCGGTGCGTCGAGCGTTGGGGCGACTTGGAATCGCTGCGAGCGCTGCGGGAGCGACCGATCGCCGTGCTCGCGGAGATGATCCAAAAGGGCGTGAATGCGCCGCGCACCACCTCGGTTGGACGGCTGTTCGATGCGGTTGCGGCCGCGCTCGGGATCTGCGTCGACGGCATCGCCTATGAGGCGCAAGCCGCGATCGAATTCGAGGCCCTGGCGCGGCACGCGCTGGGCGAGGGCGGTTATGCGTTCGCGATCGACACGCGCGTCGAGCCCTGGCAACTGGACCCGGCGCCGATGTGGTCGGCACTGCTCGATGATCTCGCGGCGCGGGTACCGGCGGCGATGATCGCAGCACGCTTTCATGCCGGCCTTGCCGAGACCGTCGCTGAGCTGGCGGCGCGCGCGGCGCGGCGACATGGGCTGGAGACGGTCGCGCTCTCGGGCGGGGTGTTCCAGAATCGCACGCTGTTCGAGGCGACACTCAAAGCCCTGAGCGAGCGCGGCCTAAAGGTGCTCACGCACACGCGCGTGCCGGCCAACGATGGCGGTCTCGCGCTCGGGCAGGCGCTGATCGCTGCGGTTTCGCAGCCTGTGCCCTAAGGTCCGGAAATCGGGTAAGGGCCGGTGTCTAACCCGCCCTTACCCGATTAGGCGTATTGTCTACGACTAATGTTGCGAATCGATTCGCAGATCATTTGGGCAACGGCTTTTCCCTCGGTGAGTTTGCACTTCCAAGGGTACGCCGACCCGGCGCCCCTGCCACCTCTTCAAGGTGCTTGATCGCCTACCGGCCATCACCTCAAAGATAAGGCGTGAGCAGGCGTGCGAAGCCATCGCGCAGCCGGATCGGCAGGGTGCGGGCGCGCATATCGGCGGCACGGATCTCGATTGCGTCCGCCAGCTTTTCGTCCACCAGCGCATTCAGCCGGCTGGCCAGTGCGCGGTCGTAGCATTCGATGTTCAGCTCGAAGTTCAGGCGCAGGCTGCGCGGGTCCCAGTTCGCCGAGCCGAAGAAACACCAGACATCATCGACCAGCATCAGCTTGGTATGGTCGAACGGCGGCGGGGTGACGAAGATGCGACTGCGCCCGTCGAGAATCTGCTCGGCCTGGGCCTCGGCGGCCCATTGCACGAAGCGCAGGTTGTTGCGCTGCGGGACCAGGATCTGCACCTCGACGCCACGCATCGCGGTGACATTGAGGGCGGTGATCAGCGCCTGATCCGGCAGGAAATAGGGCGTCACGATGCGCACCCGTCGCCGCGCCTGTGACAGCGCGCCTAAAATCAGCCGGCGCAGTACGTCGAAATCTTCGTCGGGGCCATCCGGCACGCAGCGCGCGATGCTGTCGCCCACCGGCTCCAACGCCGGATACCACGTGTCACACCCGAGGCGCTCGCCGGTGGTGAAGGCCCAGTCGAGCCCGAACGCTTCCATCAGCCCGCGTACCACTGGCCCTTCGACCTTGAAGTGTAGATCCTGCACCGGATGCCGTGGGTTGCGTTCGAGCAGACAGCCCTCGCGCAGATTGAGCCCGCCGGTGAACCCGAGCCAGCCATCGACCACCAGGATCTTGCGGTGATTGCGCAGGTTGACGTAAGGATTGCGGATCGGCAACGCGGACTCGAGGAAGACGCCGGTCGGGATGCCGAGCTGGCGCAAGACCTTGGGGCTGTGCGGACGGCTGTACCATTGGCCAACGCCGTCGATCAGCACCCGCACCTGCACGCCACGCTGATGCGCCCGTTGCAGCGCGGCAATGAAGCGCTGGCCGGCGACATCGTTATCGAAGATGTAGGTCGAGAGCGCGACGCCGCGTTGCGCAGCATCGATCGCCGCGAGCATCTCCGGATAGGCCGCATCGCCATTGACCAGTGGGGTCAGGCGATTGCCGGCCTCAAGCACCGAGCAGGTCAGCTCATCGCCCAGATGCCCGAGCGGGATCAGCGCAGGGAAGCGACTCGCGAGCAGGCAATGGGCGCGTTGCTCGGCACGCACGCTGGCCTCTTCGCTCAGGATCGAGGTCTCTGGCCGCAGCCGATGCGCCTTGCGCTTGATCCGGTTGATGCCGAACACCCAGTACAGCGCCACGCCGATCAAGGGCGACAGCAGCACCAGCCCGGTCCAGCCCACGGTGGAGGGCACATCGCGGTTGCTGAGCACCAGATGCGTGGTGGTCAGAACCACCGCCGCCACCTGCAGGCCGATGAGGGTGACGATCCAGAGGTCAGATAGGAGATGACTTAAATCCATGTCCCTTTTCAAGGATAGCCTGCGTGAGACGCGGTGCAATTAGCGATGACCGCTCTCAATCCCCGGTCGCTGGATCGTATCGGGATTGGCAATCCGCGCTAACAGCAAGGCTAGCAAGATGGCCGGAATGCCGACAATAGCGGAGATGACGAAAAACGGCGGATAGCCGATAACTTCGACCAACACCCCCGTGAAACCGCCAAGAAACTGACCGGGAAGGGTCATGATGGACGAGAACAGCGCATACTGAGTGGCCGTATAAGCGCTGTTGGTCAGGCTGGAGAGGTAGGCGAGAAACACCGCAATGGCGATGCCACCGCTGAGATTGTCGGCCATGATGGCGATGACTAAACCATAGAGTTCGGGACCAAGTAGCGCGAGCCACGAAAAACACAGATTGGTTAACGGCGCTAACAAAGCGCCCACGATCAACATGCGCATAATGCCAAAGCGCGCGACCAGTAATCCACCAATGGCCACTCCGGTCAGGGTCATGGCCAGCCCAAACGCGGCCGCCACATTGGCAATCTGTTGTTTCGTGAAACCGAGATCCAGATAAAATGGATTCGCCATCACCCCCATGAAAATATCGCTGATGCGAAACACGCTGATGAATACTAAAATCGCCAGCACGGCTTTGCCAAAGCGCTGCACAAAATCCGCAAACGGGCAGATCACCGCGCCGATGAACCAAGCGGTCATATCGCGCCGCCAGCCACGATTTTGGGTGCGGTCTAAATAATCGACCACCCGCTGCTCAAGCTGCATGGTGTTGGGGTCAATTTGGGCCTCGGGTTCGCGCACAATCAACGTCGTCAGTATGCCGACTCCCATGAGCGCTGCCATGGCGCCGTAGGCCAGACTCCAGTTGCCCACGGCGGCGATATGCAGTACGCCAGCCCCAGCGGCGAGCAGGGCGACGCGATAGCCAAACACATAGGTTGCCGCCATGGCTCCTTGACGTTCACGGCTCACCGCCTCGATGCGGTAGGCATCCACGGCGACATCTTGGGTCGCCGAGCCAAACGCCGCCAACACCGCCCACACCGCCACCAGCCACAAGGCCTCGGTCGGGTCGGTCAAAGCAATGCCCGCCAACGCGATGGCAATGGTCAGTTGGGCGAGTAACATCCAGCTGCGACGGCGGCCAAACCAACGCGTGAGGCCGGGCAGCGCCATGCGGTCAACCACCGGTGCCCACAGCACTTTAATGCTATGGGCCATGCCCACCCAACTGAGAAAGCCAATTGCGGCAAGCTCCACGCCAAGATCGCGTAACCAGGCGGTGAACGTGCCTCCAACCAGCAACAAGGGAAGGCCGGCGGAAAAGCCGAGAAAGGCCATGCCCAGCACCCGGGGATGGGCATACACTCGCCACGCATCGCGCCAATTGCGTGATTCAGTGGTTACGTTCAAAAACAGTCTCCGAGGGTATGACCGACCAGCGGGGTGGGGGTGTTTGATGGGCCGTGTAGGATTCGAACCTACGACCAAGGGATTATGAGTCCCCTGCTCTAACCGCTGAGCTAACGGCCCCGAGAGGGGGGGAGCCCCGATCGATCGAGCTTAGTCGGCGTCGAGGAAGCTGCGCAACTTCTCGGAGCGGGTGGGGTGGCGCAGCTTGCGCAGCGCCTTGGCCTCGATCTGGCGAATGCGCTCGCGGGTGACGTCGAATTGCTTGCCGACCTCTTCCAGGGTGTGGTCGGTGTTCATGTCGATGCCAAAGCGCATGCGCAGCACCTTGGCCTCGCGCGAGGTGAGGCTGGCGAGCATGTTCTGGGTGGCCTCGCGCAGGCCTTCGGAGGTGGCCGAATCGACCGGAGAGATCACCGCCGCGTCTTCGATGAAGTCGCCGAGGTGGCTGTCCTCGTCGTCGCCGATCGGCGTCTCCATCGAGATCGGCTCCTTGGCGATCTTGAGCACCTTGCGCACCTTGTCCTCGGGCATCTCCATGCGCTCGGCGAGCTCCTCGGGCGTGGCCTCGCGGCCCATCTCCTGCACCATCTGGCGGCTGATCCGGTTCAGCTTGTTGATGGTCTCGATCATGTGGACCGGGATGCGGATGGTGCGCGCCTGATCGGCGATCGAGCGGGTGATGGCCTGGCGAATCCACCAGGTGGCGTAGGTCGAGAATTTGTAGCCGCGGCGGTATTCGAATTTGTCCACCGCCTTCATCAGGCCGATGTTGCCCTCTTGGATCAGGTCGAGGAACTGCAACCCACGGTTGGTGTACTTCTTGGCGATCGAGATCACCAGGCGCAGGTTGGCCTCGACCATTTCCTTCTTGGCGCGGCGGGCCTTGGCCTCGCCGATCGACATCTTGCGATTGGTCTCCTTGATCTCGCCGATGGTCAGCAAATTGGTGCGCTCGATCTCCTGAAGCCGACGCTGGGCGCGGCGCACCTCGTCGGCATAGTTGGCGAGGCGCTTGGTCCAGGCGGCACTGCTGCCCTGCATCTGCGTCTCGATCCAATCGCTATTGGTCTCGTTCTCCGGGAAGGAGTCGATGAACGCCTTGCGCGGCATGCCGGCGCCATCGACGCACAGGCCCATGATCTGGCGCTCTTGCGAGCGAATGCGCTCGATGGTCTCGCGCAGCATCTCGACGAGGCGATTGAAAATCCCGGCGACGAGCTTGAACTGCAGGAAATCCTCCGAGACCTGGGCGAGGGCGGCCTGGGTCTCGGGATGCTCGCGCCCATGCTGTTCGAGCAAGTCGGCGAAGGCCTGATAATGGGTGCGCAGCTCGCCGACGCGACGCGCAACCTCTTCCGGGTCCGGCCCGGTATCGACGGTCTCGGCGTCGTCCTCGTCGTCATCAGCGGTCGAGCCATTCTTGATCACAGGCTCGGGCACCGCGTCATCATCATCGCGGAAGCCGCCGATGACCTCGGCAAGGCGCATCTCGCCTTGCTCAGCCTTGGCGAACAGATCGAGCAGCTCTTGCACGGTGCGCGGATAGACCGAGAGTGCGGCTAGCACCTGGTTGAGGCCCTCCTCGATGCGCTTGGCGATGCGCAGCTCGCCTTCGCGCGTGAGCAGTTCGACGGTGCCCATCTCGCGCATGTACATGCGCACGGGGTCGGTGGTGCGGCCGAACTCGCTGTCGACCGAGGCCAGCGCGGCGGCGGCGGCCTCGGCGGCCTCGTCGTCGGCGACGGCGGAGTCGTTGCTGAGCTGATCGATCTCGGCGGGCGCACTCTCATGGACGGTGATGCCCATGTCGTTGATCATGCGCACGATGTCTTCGATCTGATCCGCCTCGACGATGCCGGGCGGCAGGTGGTCGTTGACCTCGGTGTAGGTCAGAAACCCCTGTTCTTTACCTTTAGCGATCAGCTGCTTGAGCTGGGACGACTGCTGCTGTTCTTGATCCATGCAGATACCCGTACTGCGAAGTCGAGATGTCAGGGAGGTGCGACGCAACACACCAGTATATCAATAGATGCCTGAACCGTCTAGTTTTTGGTTTGCGGCGGTGCCGCATGGGCGGCGGGGTTCAGGCTGCGTTGCCACTGTGTCCGCTCCTCGGCTGTGAGGCCTTCGGTACTGGCCTTAGACAAAAGACGTTGACGCAAGATCGATCGCCCATCGCGATTTAGGCGCCGGATGGCGCCGGCAAGTTCTTCTGCCCTGCCTTCCGGCGGAATATGGGCGAGCAGCGCGGAATTCGAGAGTCGCTCGACGATGGAAGCTTGATCGCGCTCTCGCCAATGCTCGTAGAGCACCGCAGATGAGATTCCCGGTCGCGCGCCGATCACCTCGAGCAGCTCCGCAAGCAGCCGCACGCCGGGGCTGTCGATCTCGCGCCAGTCGCCTGGCTCGGCGAGCGCGTGCGGGGCGAGTGCTGGGTCGTCGAGCAGCAGCGCGATGGCGCGGCGCATCGGATTGAGCTGGGTGAGTCCCTGACTCCGACCTTGGGCGCGAGAGAAGGCTGGGCGCGGGCCTTGGCGCTGGCGTGCGTTGCTCGCCACGCCGGTGAGCTTGGCGAGGCGCTGTTCGAGCAGATCACGGAAGGTGCCGACGGGAACCTTGTTTAACAAGGGGCGGGCGGCGGCATCGAGGCTCGCTCGGCCTTCGTCGCTGCCGAGGTTGCGCGCGCTGGTCAAGCGCTCGAACAGGAAGTCGGAGAGCAGCGTCGCCTGCTCCATGCGTTGTTCAAAAGGGCCTGAACCTTCCTGGCGAATCAGGCTGTCCGGGTCCTCGCCCTCGGGCAAGAACAGGAAGCGAATCGGCGTCTGGCCGGTCGCCTGCGGCAATGCGATCTCGAGTGCCTTCCAGGCGGCATCGCGCCCGGCCCGATCGCCATCGAAACAGAACACCAGCTCGGGTGCGGCGCTGCGCAGGAGTCGGGTCAGGTGTTCGGGCGTGGTGGCCGTGCCGAGGGTTGCCACCGCATAGGAGACGCCGAACTGCGCGAGCGCGATCACATCCATGTAGCCCTCGACGACGAGCAGGCGTGGCGGCTGCCGGTTGGCCTGCTGGGCTTCGAACAGGCCGTAGAGTTCGCGCCCTTTGTGGAAGACCAGGTTCTCTGGAGAGTTTAGGTACTTCGGCTCGCCGTCGTCGAGCAGGCGGCCGCCGAAGCCGATGACCCGGCCGCGCCGATCGCGGATCGGGAACATGACGCGATTGCGAAAGCGGTCGTAGCGCCGGCCCTCGCGCTCGATGACCAGGCCGGCGCGCTCGAGCAGAGTCCGGGCGTCGGGGTGTTGACCCAGCTGTTTGAGGAGGAAGTCCCAACCCGGAGGGGCGAAGCCAAGCCCGAAACGGGCCGCGACCTCGCCGCTGAGGCCACGGCCGCGCAGATAGTCCACCGCGCGCCGCGCCTGTGGATGCTCGCGCAACTGCTGCTGAAACAGGGCGGCAGCCTGCTCGAGGAGCGGGTAGAGGGGCCTGGGGTCGGGGCCGGCCGGTGCCGCATCGGCCTCGCTCGGCAGCTCCAGGCCGGCCTGCTGCGCTAACTCCTCGACCGCCTCGCGGAACGTGAGCCGATCATGCTCGATAAGGAAGTCGATGGCGTTGCCATGCACGCCGCAGCCGAAGCAGTGGTAGGTCTGGCGACTAGGAGTAACGACGAAGGAGGGCGTCTTCTCGGTGTGGAAGGGGCAAAGCCCTTTCAGCAGCCCGCCCGCCTTTTTTAGCTGCACGCGCGCGCCGACGATCTCGGCGATCTCGATGCGCTCGAGGAGGCGTTCTCTGAAGTCTGACGGAAACTTGCCGGCCATTGTCTCCCACGCCTGAGGCAGGCGTGGCGGCCGTCCGCGCGGCGCCTTAGCCCGCGAGCCTTGCCTTCACCGCGCCGCTGACGGCGGCCATATCGGCGCGCCCTTGGAGCTTGGGCTTGAGCAGGCCCATGACCTTGCCCATGTCCTGCATGCCGGCGGCGCCGGTGTCGGCGATGGCGCTGCCGATCAGCGCGTCGATCTCGTCGTCGCTCAGCGCGGCGGGCATGTAGTCCTGACAGATCTGGATCTCGAAGCGTTCCTTCTCGGCGAGATCCTCGCGCCCGGCCTCGCTGTACTGCGCGACCGAGTCGCGCCGCTGCTTGAGCATCTTGTCGAGCACCGCGAGCACTTGGGTGTCGTCGAGTTCGGTGCGCTCATCGACCTCGCGCTGCTTGATGGCGGCATGGATGAGCCGAATCACCCCGAGACGGGCCTTGTCGCCGGACTTCATCGCCGCCTTCATGTCGGCTTGTAAGCGCGCTTTCAACATCGGCGTCTGTTCCTTAGATAGATCGCAGATCAGAACGTGCGTTCCCAGCGCCGCGCCTCGCGCGAGAGCTTCTTGTGGTGGCGCTTCACGGCAGCGGCTTTCTTGCGCTTGCGCTCGCTGGTCGGCTTTTCATAGAACTCGCGACGACGCACCTCGGCGAGGACGCCGGCCTTTTCACACGAGCGTTTGAAGCGACGCAGGGCCACCTCGAAGGGTTCATTATCTTTGACGCGGACGCTGGGCATGTAGACTCCCGTTGGCGATGTCCAGTGGGTGGGATCAATCGGTTACACTACGGATAATCCACCAGCATAGCCGGTGAATGCCGACTGATGCAACCAGCAATCTTTCAGGAGCTGACCCGGATGCGTGTGCTTGGTATCGAGACCTCCTGCGACGAGACCGGTGTCGCCCTCTACGACGGCGGAGCCGGCGGCGCCGGGCTGCTGGCGCATGCGGTCTACAGCCAGATCGAGCTGCATGCCGAATATGGCGGCGTGGTGCCGGAGCTGGCCTCGCGTGATCACATCCGTAAGCTGCTACCGCTGATCGAGCAGGTGCTGGACGAGGCTGGCCTGACAGCGGCCGACATCGAGGGCATCGCCTACACGGCAGGGCCGGGGCTGGTTGGGGCGCTGCTGGTCGGCGCCGCGCTCGGGCGTAGCCTGGCCTGGGCCTGGGGCGTGCCGGCGGTGGCGGTGCATCACATGGAAGGGCATCTGCTCGCGCCGTTGCTGGAAGCGCGGGCGCCTGCGTTCCCGTTCGTCGCCTTGCTGGTCTCGGGTGGGCATACGCAGCTCGTCGATGTGCAGGCCATCGGCCGCTATCGCATCCTTGGCGAATCGGTCGATGATGCCGCCGGCGAGGCCTTTGACAAGACCGCGAAGATCCTCGGCCTGCCGTATCCGGGCGGTCCCGCACTCGCCCGGCTCGCCGAGCAGGGCGACCCGACGCGTTATCGGTTCCCACGGCCGATGACCGATCGGCCCGGGCTGGATTTCAGCTTCAGCGGGTTGAAGACCTTTGCGCTCAATGCCTGGCGGCAGGTGCAAGCCGAGCGCGAGGATCTCGAACAGGCGCGCGCCGATATCGCGCGCGCGTTCGAGGAGGCGGTGGTCGACACATTGCTGATCAAGTGTCGGCGCGCGGTTGAGGCCGCCGGCGCGGAACGTCTGATCATGGCCGGCGGGGTGAGTGCCAATCGGCGCCTGCGCGCGCGTATGGATGAGCAGATGGGTGCGCGTGGGGTCGCGGTCTTCTATCCGCGCGCGGCGCTGTGTACCGATAACGGCGCGATGATCGCCTTGGCGGGGCATGAACGCTTGGCGGCCGGTCAGCATGAAGCGTTGAGCTTTGGTGCTCGCCCGCGTTGGGCGCTCGAGGCGCTGTCTCCGGTCGCCGACGATGGTTAGCGTATCCTGTCAGGTCGCGTCGCTCTTACTCTGACTCGCGCCTCTCGGTGCCGATACGGTCTTCAGTGCCACTGAGCAGATTGCGGATATTGCTGCGATGGCGCCAGAACAGCAGCAGCGTCATTAGGGTCTGCATGCCGACCAGCACCCCGGTGCCGCTGTCGGCGTGCAGAGGCCAGAGCAGCCAGATCAGCAGCGGCGCGGCGGCCATCGAGACGAGCGCCGAGGCCGAGGACACCTTGAGCACCTTGGCGACGAAGAGCCAGATCGCGGCAACCGCAGCGCCGAGTGATAGCAAGAGTCCGAATTGCACGCCAAGCGCCGTGGCCACGCCCTTGCCGCCCTTGAAGCCGAAGAAGACCGGATAGAGGTGGCCGAGAAAGGCCGCCAGCCCCACGGCGGCGAGCAACCAGGCGCTGGCATCCACCAGGCCCATGGCGCCGAGCAGATGCGCGGCGAACATCGGCAGGAAGCCCTTGAGGCTGTCGCCGAACAGGGTGATCGCGGCTGCCTTGCGCGCCTTGGGGCCACCGATACGCAGCACATTGGTCGCGCCCGGGTTGCCCGAGCCCTGGGTGCGTGGATCGGCAAGGCCCAGGGCGCGACAGACGAGGATCGCGCTCGAGATCGAGCCGAGCAGGTAGGCGCAGGCAACCAGCGCGATGTTGGCGAAGAGCAGTAGGTCCATGGGCGGCTATTGGACGGGCTGGGATGGCATTGGTCAAGCGCCATTGTCTGTGACGGGATGGTTGCAAATACTGGCCGGAGCGCCATGATGCCTGCCAACAAAGGCTCGGCACTGGAGAGTGCACGCAACAACGAGGACACGACAGGCATGGATATCGTATTCATCAAGGGGCTGCAGGTCGATACCGTGATCGGCATCTACGACTGGGAGAAGGCGATTCGCCAGCCCGTGGTGCTCGATGTCGAGATGGGCGCCGACGTGCGGCGTGGCGCCGCCAGCGATCGCATCGAGGACGCGCTCGACTACAAGGCCGTCTCCAAGCGGCTCAAAGCGTTCATCGGCGAATCCCGCTTCGAGCTGGTCGAGACCCTGGCCGAGCGCTGCGCGGCGATCATCCTGGACGAGTTCGCGGTGCCTTGGGTGCGGC
>PWTO01000222.1 GCA_003562815.1 Chromatiaceae bacterium
CCCGCATCATCATCGATGAGGCCGACCGTCTGCAGGCACTGCTGAATCGGATGCTGGGGCCGAACCATCTGCCGCAGCGGCGCTCGCTCAACATCCATCATGTGATCGAGCATGTGCGCGGCCTGCTCAGCGCCGAGTTTCCCTCCGGCCCCAAGATCATCCGCGACTATGATCCGAGCATCCCGAACCTCGAGGCCGATACCGATCGGCTGATCCAGGCCCTGCTCAACATTGCCCGCAACGCCGCTCACGCTGCCGGTCAGCACGGCCATGTGACGCTGCGAACACGGGTGCTGCGGCAATTCACCATCGGCAGCATCCGCCACCGCTTGGTGCTCGTGATCGACATCGAGGACGACGGCCCGGGCATTCCCGAGGAGCTGATGGATCGCATCTTCTTCCCCATGGTCTCGGGGCGCTCTGGCGGCACTGGGCTCGGGCTGGCGATCGCCCAGGAGCTGGTCAATCAGCACCAAGGCTTGATCGAATGCGAGAGTCGGCCTGGTTGCACCCTCTTCCTCGTCTATCTTCCGTTGGAGCCGACCCATGAATAGAGTGCCCAGGGTCTGGGTCATCGACGACGATCGCTCGATCCGCTGGGTGCTCGAGCGCGCGTTGCGCCAAGCCGAGATGGATGTCACCAGCTTCTCCAATGGAGTGGGTGTCATGGACGCGCTTGAACGCGAGCTGCCCGATGTGATCCTGACCGACATTCGCATGCCTGGTATCGATGGTCTCGAACTGCTTGAGCAGGTCACGACTCGTTATCCGTCGTTGCCGGTCATCATCATGACCGCGCATTCCGACCTCAACAGCGCCGTCTCGGCCTTCCACGGCGGCGCCTTCGAATACCTGCCCAAGCCCTTCGACATCGACGAGGCGGTCGATCAGGTGCAACGCGCCTGCCGCCGCCAAAGCGAGGTCGCCGCCGAACCGGTGCCGCTGCCGCATAGCCCGGATATCCTCGGCGCAGCACCCTCGATGCAAGAGGTGTTTCGCGCCATCGGGCGCCTAGCCCGCTCCAACATCACCGTGCTCATCAACGGCGAATCCGGCACCGGCAAGGAACTCGTTGCCCACGCGTTGCATCGGCACAGCCCGCGCTCGCAAGCGCCTTTCATCGCCCTCAACATGGCCGCGATCCCGCGCGATCTGATGGAATCGGAACTCTTCGGCCACGAGCGCGGCGCCTTCACCGGTGCCCAGACCCGGCGCGAAGGCCGTTTCGAGCAGGCCGATGGCGGCACCCTCTTCCTTGATGAGATCGGCGATATGCCGGCCGAGCTGCAGACGCGCCTGTTGCGCGTGCTCGCCGATGGCGAGTTCTATCGCGTCGGCGGCCTGACGCCGATCAAGGTCGATGTGCGCATCATCGCCGCCACCCATCAAAACCTGCGCGAGCTGGTGGCCAAGGGCAGCTTCCGCGACGATCTCTTTCATCGCCTCAATGTCATCCGTATCCAACTGCCGGCGTTGCGCGATCGGCGCGAGGACATCGGTCTGCTGATGCGCCACTTCCTCGCCCAGGCGGCGAAGGAACTCGGCTGCGAGGCCAAGATCCTGGCCGACGATGCGCTTGAGCGCCTCGAACGCCTGGAATGGCCGGGCAACGTGCGCCAGCTCGAGAACACCGCGCGTTGGCTCACGGTGATGGCCTCCACCAAGCAGATCCATGTCGGCGATCTGCCGCCCGACCTCGAGGGCCTCGCCGCCGCCGAGCAAGTCGATGAACAATGGGAGGGTG
This sequence comes from Chromatiaceae bacterium, assembly GCA_003562815.1. Lineage (GTDB taxonomy): Bacteria > Pseudomonadota > Gammaproteobacteria > Chromatiales > Chromatiaceae > Lamprobacter. The sequence goes on from PWTO01000222.1 coordinate 1,745, forward strand.
CCCTGCGCGCCTGGACGCGGCGCCGGCTGCAGCAGGGGGATCGCGGCATCCTCGACGCGGCCATGCCCATGTTCGAGCGCCTCCTGATCGAATGCGCGCTCGAGCACACCGGGGGGCGTCGCCAAGAGGCCGCCAAACTCCTCGGCTGGGGGCGCAACACCCTGACCCGCAAGATCAAGGATTTGGGCATGGAAGGCGAAGAGCCAGAGCTTGCTGAGGACGAGGAGCCCGAGGTGTAGGACTGTTGAGCGGCTATAACACCGAGCGCGGAGCGGGTGGGAATCGGGCCGGAGATGCCCCATCTCCGGGGCATTCGAGCGGCCGTTCAGTCCGTGCCGCTTCCTCGTCATCCAACCGTCTAGGACTTACCCAGTGGACAGCAGTAGCATTCGCCTCCCCGGTTCCGAACTCGCCGAGATCCGTTTCGACGACGGCACCCTGCGTATCGCCTTCGCGCGCGCCTACATCATCAAGACCATGACCGGCTCGGCCGAAAAGACCCTTTGGTGGCAAGCCGGAACGCTCATTCTCGACAACGCCGAGCTGCTGGCGCCGCTTCCCGAACGAGGGGCCAAGCCAGAGTCCGAGCCTGGGTCCGAGCCAGTGCTCATCTGCGACGGTGGCGATATCGACGAGAACGTCTACACCTACCGCGACATGATCCCGATCCCGCTCGAGAGTCGCGGTCTTTGTCGCTGCGATCTCAAGCTGCGCGGCAGCGAGGCCCGTATCAGCGCCCAAGGCGAGACCATCCGTTTGGCGATGGAGGCCGTGCCCAAGTACATCGAGCATATCCGGCCCGAGCAAGACGGCGGCTGACCCGCGCACATGAAAAAAGCCCCGGGGCAAACGACCCGGGGCTTTTGAGTCATCAGAGCACGGCGCACCTGCTTGCCAGGCGCGAGATGGCTACAAGCGATTCGAGCCGACGATCTCGTGCGCGATATCGACGACACGGTTCGCCATGTCCATGTATTCCTGGCGGTAGTTGGCGAGCAAGCCATCCTGCGAGGCCCAGTAATCCTTACCGCTGACGCCGTGCTCATGCTCGTAATCGATGAACTGCTTCTGCATTCCGAGCATCTTATCGATCAGATCCTGCTTTTCTTGCTTCAAGGCCGCGATGTCGGTCATGGTGTGCTCCCCCGCAGGGCGTTAATTGCTTGATTCTGTTGCCGAAGGTTTAATATATCATGGAGGATCGATGAACGGTCAAGCAACGCGTGCAGGTTTCCTGCCTGCTCCCTGAACGAATTGCGCGCGCATTCCCCTTCTTAGGGGAAGCCAAGAGGGGGGTCAAGCGCGCTCGGCGCGTGAGCGCCCCTGTTCTTTGGTGCCTTGAGCTTGGACGTAGTCACGCACCGTCTCCAGCGTCAC
>PWTO01000087.1 GCA_003562815.1 Chromatiaceae bacterium
AAGGCCGTCTCCAAGCGGCTCAAAGCGTTCATCGGCGAATCCCGCTTCGAGCTGGTCGAGACCCTGGCCGAGCGCTGCGCGGCGATCATCCTGGACGAGTTCGCGGTGCCTTGGGTGCGGCTGACCTTGAACAAGATCGGCGCGCTGAGCGATGCCGAAGGCGTCGGCGTCATCATCGAGCGCGAGCCGCGCGGGCAGCCATCGGAAGCGACCGGCTCGCGGGGCAACGCCGCAAACGACAGCGCGGGGCAGGCGGATGCCGAACGCGGATCAGCCTCGGCCTGAGCGGTCGATGCAGGCCGCCGGTCCAGCACGGCGCTGCTGGATCAGCCTCGGCAGCAACCGCGCGCGCGAGGCCTCGATCCGGGGCGGCGTGCAGGGGCTGCGGCGCGCCTTCGGTGCGCTCATCCTATCGCCGGTCTACGAGACTGCGGCGGAGGGCTTCGTGGGCGATCCCTTCCTGAATCTGGTTGCGGGGATCGAGACGACGCTGACGGTGGGCGAGATTCGGGCCATCCTGCGCCGCATCGAGGCCGATCATGGCCGCGAGCGCAGTGGCGAACCATTCGCCCCACGCACGCTCGATCTGGATCTGCTGACCTTCGGCGATCGCAGCGGCGAGTTCGACGGCTATCGCATCCCGCGCGATGAGATCCTGCGTTATGCGTTCGTGCTCGGGCCGCTCGCCGATGTGGCACCCGAGGAACGGCATCCGATCGCTGGGCGCTGCTATGCGGTGCTCTGGGAACAGCTCCTGGCGCGACTGCGAGCCGAGCGGTTGGGCCAGCCTCAAGCCATGGCGATCCGAGATCCAGCAGACGAGTCGGCCAAGCAGCATTGGTCGCCACTACACCGCTTCAAGCTGACTCTCGGTAGTCCCTGAGTCGATGAGGCTTCGAGTCCGCTGGTCCGTGATCCATGCGCAAGCCCGCCTCATCCTCGGGCCGTCCGCAGTCGCTCCAGGCGCAGCCGATGGCGCCCATCGAACAGCCGCCGAGCGCCGATCCAGACCGCAGCGACGCTGCCAAGTCCAGTGCCGCTGGCGATCAGGAACATGATCAGCAGCTGATACTTGGCCGCCTCCATCGGCGGGCTGCCGGCGAGGATCTGGCCAGTCATCATGCCCGGTAGGCTGACGATGCCAGCGGTGGCCATGGCGTTGGTGATCGGGATCAGGCCGGCGCGCAGGGCGTCGCGACGGATATCGGCGATCGCCTCGCTCCAGGTCGCGCCGAGCAGCAGTTGAGCCTCGATACGGTTGCGACCTTCCCAGGTCTGTCGGGTCAGGCCATCGAGGGCGACGGCGATGCCGTTCATGGTGTTGCCAAGCAACATGCCAAGCAGCGGAATCAGATATTGCGGCTGATACCAGGGCGTGACGCCAATGATCACCGTCAGCGCCAGCACCGTGATGCTGAACGAGGACAAAAACATCGACAGCGCGCCGATCCCATAGCCCCAGGCCCCGCGAAAACGCCGCCGCTGTCGCGCCATCACCTCCCAGCCCGCCACCGAGAGCATCATCAGCGCCAGCAGCCAGATCAGCAGCGGGTCGGTGCTTGCAAACAGCGCTTTCAGCACCAGCCCGAGCAGCGCCAACTGCACCGTGCTGCGCGCGGCGGCGATCAGGATACGTCGCTCGATGCCGAGATGCAGGCGCCAGGAGAGCGCGGCCAATAGCAGCACCAGACCGGAGGCCAGCGCCAGATCGAAGGGACTCAGCGAGATCAGGTCCATGGTCCAGCCACCTCGATGGCATGGTTGAGGGCGTGCCAGAGTGACTGGCGCATCAGGGGCGTGATCGGTGGCTTTGGCTTGGGCATTCGCATCAGGCAGAGGATTCCGCTTGCAAGCGACCGGCCTCGATCACGAAACAGCGCCCACCAGCGGCCTGCGCCAGGCGCCAGCGCTGATCCGGATCGTGACTGGCCCAGAGCACGGCCGCGCGCCGCTGGCGGCGATAATCATCGATCAGCTGCTCGGCCTGAGCGCGGTTGCTGGGGTCCAGGTTGGCAGTCGCCTCGTCGAGCAGCAGCACCTCTGGGCCGTTGACCAGCAGCCGTGCCAAGGCAAGACGTTGGCGCTCGCCGGTCGAGAGCCGCTGCACGTCCCAGTCGAGCACATCAGGCTGGAAGCCGAGCCGCGCGAGTAAGCGCGCCAGCCGCGTGATTCCGAGTTGGTCGCCCTCAACTTGAGCGGCTTCATCAGGAGAACCGCCCTGCGTCGGTGTCGCGTCGACAGCGCCAGCAGGCGTTGCCATCGCCGACGCTTGAGCTGGTTCAGCGGGCGAGGTGGCGAAATGCGCGCCAACCTGATCGGCCCACCAGCCGGTCTCGGCGGGCAGCAGGCCGACGCGCCGGCGCCACTCGGGGGCGGGGATCAGCGAGCGCGACTGCGCGTCGATCAGCACCTCGCCCTGACTCGGGTCCAAATCAACGATGGCGCGCAGGAGCAGGCTCTTGCCGGCGCCCGAGGGGCCGGAGATGAAGACCAGCTCGCCAGCGCCGATCTCAAGGTCGATCGGCGCGAGGAGCTTTGGCTGCAGGCGTGCGAGTGTCAGCGCAGCCATCAGCGGCGCCGGTAGATCAGGTCATGGACCTGATGGCCGAGGCGTTGGCCCCGGCGCTCGAACTTGGTGATCGGCCGCTGCGCCGGTCGCGCGCTGAACTGGCCCGGCCCGGCGCTGTTCTCGAACAGCTCGGGGGCGCCGTCGAGCATCGCCAGCATCCAGTCGGCGTAGGGCGTCCAGTCGGTGGCCAGATGGAAGGTGCCACCGGGTCGCAGCACCCGCGCTACCGCAGCAACAAACCCAGGCTGCACGATGCGCCGCTTGTGATGGCGTTTCTTCGGCCAAGGATCGGGGAAGAACAGCTGCACGCGATCCAGGCTGGCGCTGGGCAGGCCGGTCTCGAGCAGGGCCGTGGCATCGGCGCGCAGCACGCGCACGTTGGTCAGTCCCTGCTGCTCAAGCGCGAGCAGCAGATGACCGACACCAGGGCGGTGGACCTCGAGGCCGATGAAGTCGCGCTCCGGGGCGGCGGCGGCCATCGCCGCCAGTGAGTCGCCGTCGCCGAAGCCGATCTCGAGCGTGATCGGCCGCGCGGTGGCAAACAG
>PWTO01000216.1 GCA_003562815.1 Chromatiaceae bacterium
CGCATCGACTGGATGTGTCATTCAAGGTCTGGCTTTTGGGTATGCGAAGACACTCGGCAATAGCAGATGACAGAGGGTTTAACCTCAACGACATCTCCAAGATAGGAGTCGACATCGAACCTGCGCTGCCCGCTGGCAGTTCGGTAAGTGGCGATTCGCCCCTCATCTGCGTATTTTCGGAGTGTGTTTGCATGGAGTCCTAGTATCTTAGATGCTTCTCTGGATGGAACATACCTTGGCATGCGTGCTTCGCGTTTGGTTTTGTATGTTGACGTAAGTTAGCATACTAATACCTAGGTTTTAACTCCGCGACAGCGGCGGCGAAGGCGCGGCCGCGATGCTGATAGTCGTCGAATTGATCGAAGCTCGCGCAAGCAGGCGAGAGCAGCACGCTATCGCCGGGTTCGGCGAGCCGATCGGCCAGTCGTACCGCCGCTGCCATGTTCGCCGCGTGCTCCAAAGGCACGGTGTCTCGCAGGGCTTGCTCGAGCAGCGGCGCGTCGCGGCCGATGAGCACCACGGCGCGGGCGCAGCGTTGCACCACCGGTGCGAGCGGCGAGAAATCGGCGCCCTTGCCATCGCCGCCGGCGATGAGCACGGCGCGGGCGTGCCCGGTGGCGGCGAGAGCGGTCGCGCTGGAATTGGTCGCACCAGCAGGCGCCACGCCAGCGCGGGGGGCATCGGCGACGACCCCGGCAAGCGCGGCAACCGTGGCGCCGGGATTGGTGCCCTTGGAATCGTTGATCCAGCGGATGCCGCCTCGCTCGGCGACCAACTCGCCGCGGTGCGGCAGGCCCTTGAACTCGTGCAGGACCTCGCAGCCGCTCTCGGGGTCCATGCCGGCGCGCTCGGCGAGCGCCAGCGCGGCTAGGGCATTGGCCAGATTGTGGCGACCGGGGACCGGCAGCGCGGCGGCGGGCATCAATGGCTGCGCGCCGCGCGCGATCCAGGGCTCGCGCGCGTGCATCACGAGCCCATAGTCGGCCTCGCCCGCAGGGGCCGAGAGCGAGAACCCGATCCGCTCGGTCACGCCCTTGGCGAGTTTTGCCGCAACCGGGTCATCGCGGTTGACGATGGCGCACTCGGCGTGCGCGAAGATGCGCGCCTTGGCGGCGCCATAGTCGGCCAGGCTCGTATAACGATCCAGGTGATCGGCGGAGAGATTTAGCACCGTTGCCGCCCGGACCCGAAGCGAGGATGTCGTTTCGAGCTGGAAGCTCGAGAGTTCGAGCACATACCCGTCGGCCTCGGCGCCGAGCAAATCCAGCGCCGGCACGCCCAGGTTGGCGCCGACGGCGACGTTCAACCCGGCCTGGCGAAGCATCTGTCCGACCAAGGTAGTCACCGTGCTCTTGCCGTTGGAACCGGTGATCGCGATCACCGGCGCCGTCACGGCGCGGGCGAACAGCTCGATATCGCCGATGATCGGGATGCCTGTCGCCGCTGCGGCCTGCAGCGCGGGCGTTGCGAGCGGTACCCCAGGGCTGACGACGATCTCGTCGGCGGCTTGCAAGACCGCCTCATCGAAGTCGCCGAGCAGGACCGCGACATCGGGCAGCTCCGCTTGCAGTTGCGCCAGCCCTGGCGGTGACGCACGCGAGTCGAGCACGGCCACCTCGCTGCCGCGCGCCTGCAGCCAGCGGGCGCAGGAGAGGCCGGTCTGGCCCAGCCCGAGGACCACGATCTTGTGCGCGCGGTTCGTCATCATCGGATCTTGAGGCTCGCCAAGCCGATCAGGACCAGCACCACGGTGACGATCCAGAAGCGCACGATGACGCGCGGCTCCGGCCAGCCCTTGAGTTCATAGTGATGATGCAGCGGCGCCATGCGGAAGATGCGCTTGCCGGTCAGCTTGTAGGAGCCGACCTGCAGCATCACCGACAGGGTCTCGAGCACGAAGATACCGCCCATGATGAAGAGCACGATCTCCTGCTTCGCGACCACGGCGACGGCGCCCAAGGCGGCGCCGAGCGCCAGCGCGCCGACATCGCCCATGAAGACCTGGGCCGGATAGGTGTTGAACCAGAGGAAGCCGAGCCCGGCCCCGGCAAGGGCGCCGCAGAAGATCACCACCTCGCCGACATTGGGCACATAGGGGATCTTCAGATAGCTCGCGATCTCGATGTTGCCAGCCGCGTAGACCATGATGCCGAGGCCGCCCGCGACCATCACCGAGGGTAAGACGGCGAGGCCATCGAGGCCGTCGGTCAGGTTCACGGCGTTGCTGGAGCCGACGATCACCAGATAAGCAAAGAGCACGAAGACCGGGCCGAGCTGAAAGCTGACCTCCTTCAGATAGGGCACCAGCAGCGCGGTCTCGCCGACGGTGGTGGCGCTCAGATAGAGATAGAGCGCGGCGGCCAGGCCGGCGACGGTCTGCCAGAAGTATTTCCAGCGCGCCGCCAGGCCTTTGGGGTCGCGCAGGACGAGCTTGCGGTAATCGTCGAGCAGGCCGATGGCGCCGAAGGCGAGCGTGGTCAGGAGCACCACCCAGACGAAGCGATTGTGCAGATCCGCCCAGAGCAGGGTGCTGACCGCGATCGCCACCAGGATCAGGGTGCCGCCCATGGTCGGCGTGCCGGCCTTGGAGAAGTGAGTCTCGGGGCCGTCGTCGCGCACGGTCTGGCCGACCTTGTACGCGCTCAGCCAGCGGATCAACGGTCGTCCGATCAGCAGCGAGATGGCGAGCGCGGTCAGCCCGCCGAGGATGGCGCGCAGCGTCAGATAGCGAAAGACGGTAAAACCGCTCTGGTACTGGCTGAGCCAATCGGTCAGGAGCAAAAGCATCCGTTAGTGTTCCTCTCGGTCCGTGCATAGGGCATCGGCGACGCGGTCCATGGCCGCGCGGCGCGAGCCCTTGATCAAGAGCACATCCGCCGGGCCGGTCTCGGCGCGCAGTGTCTCGATTAAGGTGTGTTGATCGGTGAAATGCCGCGCGCCCTCGCCAAAGCCCGCGACCGCGTGCGTGCTCAGCGCGCCGACCGCATAGAGCGCGCTGGCGCCCGCTGCGCGTGCCGCGACGCCCATCTCGTGGTGCACCTCGACGCTGTCGGCTCCCAGCTCACCGAAATCCCCGAGCACCAGCAGGTGGTGCCCATCGCTC
>PWTO01000257.1 GCA_003562815.1 Chromatiaceae bacterium
CACCACTCGACCCCGCGGCCTGGGCAGCAGCCGTGGCGAGCCTGCTGCCGACGATCCGCGATCCCGACCGCCGCCGCGCGATCAGCGAGGCCGCCTGCCGACGCTACGACGCTGCCCGGTTCGACGAGGAGTTCTATCGACGTTTGACCGCCCTCGCGCGACGGAACGCCGAGACCTGATCCGTCGAGAGGCGACATCCCGCGTAACCCTACGAACGGGAGGCGACAAGGAACCTGGCTCTAGAATGCATACGAGACTCTGCTCGGCATTCCATGTACCGAGCCCGGCCCTAAATCAACGCCAGGCAGTAAGACCGCTCTTCGACCCTCTCGTCATCCTGTGTCCGCCAGCCTGAACTGCGCAAATGCCGGCGCCATCTCAACCTGACCCAGCGCCATCTCGAAGGGACCCGGCAACGGCAACCAAATCCGATCTGCTTGAAGCAGCCCCCTCCTGCGCTCGACAGCGAGGCCGTCCAGGCAAACTCTTCAGCCAGTGCGTTCGCCCGCCTCGTGTAGGCGGCCACCGACGACGCACAGCCCAGACGTCGGCCGCCTTATCTGCCGCGCCCGACCTATCGACCAAGGTACCCCAAGGTCGAGAGTGCCCGACAACGCCGTCACTCTTTGCTATCCTGCAAGATGTTTTCTGGCGCGGAGGCAGCCATCGGTGACGCGGTGACCAGAATTGGCGGACGAGTATATAGCGCGGTTTCCGATTGCGCCGCTACGGTCGGCTTTGCCGTGCTTCTTCGCCGCTTCGCTGAACGGTCACGCCAGTCGGCATAGGCTTTCTGCCAGCTCGCCGTCAGCCGCTCGTCTTGCGCCTCCGGCGTAAATTGCTTGCAGAAATGGCCACAATAGCGGCACAGCGCATCCATCTGGTCGTGCAGGGGGTCTGAGGGTACGGGAATCGTGCAGCGTCCAACGTCCAAGCCGAAGACACGGTCGATGCCGCCGGCGATCGAACATTGGTAATAACCAGACGGAGTCAATCCGATCCCGCAATACTGCGTAATCCAGCAACCGTTTGTGTAATCACTTCTGCGGTGTTCCGCCAGATCGCACGGCGCCCGATTGAACGGCTCGAAATCTTCCTGCAGACTGCCGGACTTGGCGGTATTGTCGACGACGATGTCAGCCGGGATCTGCGCAATAATTCTCTTGACCCCATCGCCATAACCGTTGGTGTTGACGAAAATGCGCACTCTTGGATTGTGACGGCGCCGGTAGTCGCGTAGAACATCGAGAATTTCGAGGAATTGTGGATGCAAAGTCGGTTCGCCGCCCGCTAACTTAATCAAATCCCAATCGTGCCCGCTGGCAACGGTGTCCACCACGAAACGCTCGACATCTCTCTTGGTCAGGCTCGTCGAAGACAGCGCCTGCGGCACTGAACGGTTACAATCGTTGCAGCGCAAATTACAGGCATATGTGATATCGATGTCGATTCGGCGCAGGCTGCGCTTCCAGCGTCGCCCGAGCAGGCGTGTCGCGCTTTCCGACACGCGCCAGATTTCGTAGCGATGAAATGCACGCATCAGTGGCCGGTCGAGCCAGGGCAGCCGCCGTTTCATCCATGGCTGCACCAGATCCCAATAGCGGTACCAGGCAATTTCAATAATCCGCATTGGTCCACTCCGATTTCTGAAGCCGTTCACTAAACATACCCCTGTTTAATCACGGCTTCTGAAGGTCATGCAAGTCATCAACCGTTCAACTTATACGTTAATACCTTGTCTTCCTTTGTTTACCAGAGATTGCATCGACTTCAAACACAATTTTTCGCCTTCGCTAACCGCCGCAGCCTCAGCGCTGATGGAGCGACCAGTACTCTATCATTAGTGGAAGTGATCACAACCTTCTCTTTGTTGGAAACCGGAAAGTCTGTCAAGACTCCATGGCGTGAAATGACCATTGCTGAACAGAGGTGGCCCGGAGAATCTGCACAGCGAGGTAAGTGGATTTTCTGCCTGAGGGCGGCGAGGGTTGCCGCGGATCAGGAGAGCACATGACGAGACGGGCACGCCGGAACCACACACCGACATTCGAGGCGAAGGTGGCACTGGCGGCCATCAAGGGTGAGAAGACGCTGGCGGAGCTGGCGCAGTTCTTCGATGTTCACCCGAACCAGATCACGACCTCGAAGGCGCAGTTGCTGGAGGGTGCCGCCGGGGTGTTCGGCTCCGGTTCGGCGGGCCGGGCGGCGGCACCTGCGGTGGATTTGAAGACGCTGCATGCGAAGATCGGCGAGTTGGCGCTGGAGAACGATTTTTTGGCCGGTGCGCTCGGCAAGGCCGGCATGCTGAGCGCCAAGCGATGATCGACCGCGAGCACGCGCTCCCGCTGACGCGGCAGGCAACGCTTTTGAAGCTGAGCCGCGGCAGCCTCTACTATCAGGCCCGTCCGGTGCCGCCGGCAGATCTGATGATCATGCGGCGGATCGACGAGCTGCATCTCGACTACCCGTTCGCCGGCAGCCGGATGCTGCGCGATCTTTTGCGTGGCGAGGGCGTCGCGATCGGCCGCCAGCGGGGCAGGACGATGATGAAGCGCATGACGATCGAGGCGCTCTACCGCCGCCCGAACACCTCGAAGCCGGCACCGGCCACAAGATCTACCCGTATTTGCTGCGCTCGATAAAGGTCGAGCGATCGAATCAGGTGTGGGCGATGGACATCACCTACATCTCGATGGCGCGCGGCTTCGTCTATCTCGCCGCCGTGGTCGACTGGTTCAGCCGCCGGGTCGTGGCCTGGCGGCTCTCGATCACGATGGAGGTGGCGGTCTGCCTCGAGGCGGTCGAGGAGGCGCTGGTGAGGCAGGGCAGGCCAGAGATTTTCAACACAGACCCCTCCGCGGCCTACCGGCCACGTCTCCTCCGGATCGGGATAGGGGGAAGCCTTGCGGCTCGCGCCGCGCCACAGGCTGCTGATGATCGGACCCGTTCTGTTGCAGAATGCCGAGTATGCGCAGCGTCTGCGCGAGCGCATCGCCGCCTCGTCAGCCCGCGACCGCATCCAGCTCGTCGACCGCTTCACCGACGAAATGCATCGCGTCATGTACGCCGCCGACTGCCTCTGGATGCCGTCGCTCGAGG
>PWTO01000128.1 GCA_003562815.1 Chromatiaceae bacterium
CCTGGCTATCAGGCGAAGCCGAGCTGGTTCAAGCACTCCTTCCTCGATATCGCCGAGGACGTGGCCGAGGCGGCTGCAGATGACAAACGCCTGATTCTCTACTTCTATCAGGACGGTTGCCCCTACTGCGAAAAGCTGTTGCGCGAAAACTTCGGGGATCGCGAGATCACCGCGACCACGCGGGATGCCTTCGATGTGGTTGCACTCAACATCTGGGGTGATCGCGAAGTGACCGACCTCGATGGCGAGCCGACCACCGAGAAGGTGTTCGCGGCGGCGCTGGGCGTGCAGTACACCCCAACCATGCTGTTGTTCGACGAGCAGGGGCAGACGGTGCTGCGCATCGACGGCTATTTCCCGCCGCATCAGTTCCACCAGGGGTTGCGTTATGTCGCCCTTAAGCGCGAGCAGGCGGGTGAGACCTTCCCTGAGTTCTACCGCCGTCAGCAGTCGACTGCCGCGAGTGGTCAGCTGCATCAAGAACCTGGCTTCCTCGCCGCGCCGCTGCGGCTGGCCGAGAATCGGGCGAACTCGGATCGGCCACTGCTGTTGTTCTTCGAGCAACCGGTCTGCGCCGCCTGCGACGAACTGCACGAGGATATCCTGCAGCGCGATGCGGTCGCCGAGACACTTGAGGGCTTCGATGCTGCGGTCGTCGATGCCTTTTCCGCCGATCCGATCCAGACCCCGGACGGGCGCGAGCGAGCGGCGCGGGATTGGTCCAACGAGCTTGGCATCATCTACACCCCGAGCCTGTTGTTTTTCGATGCCGACGGCAACGAGGTCTTTCGCACCGAGGCCTATCTAAAGGCTTTTCACATCAAAGGCGCGATGGACTACGTGGCCAGTGGCGCCTATCGCGATGAACCGAGCTTCCAGCGCTTTTTGCAGGGCCGCACCGCCGAGCTGCACGCAGAGGGTGTCGAGATCGACATGATGGAGTGAATGCGTTTGCGCCGAACAGATGCTCAAGATCGTGATTGATACGCTGCAGAGCGGGCACCTCATCGGTGAAAGAACCTCAGTTACTTGCCATGACCTTAGGAGCTGATAACAGTGAAAACATCCAACCGACATTTCATCCGTTTGACAGGCGCCGCCGTTGTTGTCCTCTTGTTATCCGGCCCAGTCTTCGCTGATCAGAACGCCGCCGACGGGGTGGCTTATCTCTCCGGTGGTGTTGGTGAGAGCAGTCGCGCCGAGATCGATGCCGTGCAGGATCAGTACTCGCTCAAACTGGTCTTTGCTTACACCACCGGCGAATTCCTGGCCGAGGTGGGTGTCGTGATCACCGATTCAGCCGGCACGACGCTCGTTTCCACTGACGCCGATGGTCCTTGGCTGCTCGTGAATCTGCCGGCGGGGACGTACAACGTGGCGGCGACCGTCAACGACGAGACCAAGACCCAGCAGGTGACGGTGCCTGCCAGCGGTTTGAAGACCGTCAATATGCAGTGGCCACCGGCCTTATAAACCCGAAGCGGGCAATTTCCCCCGCGCTCGCGGGGATTTTGGACCTGCGCGATATCCGCTATGCTCGCGTCCTCCCCCTCGGGGCGAATCCGCGCGGCCTCGGATTCCTCTAATATGGGGCGGCACTACCGCCGTCCTCCCCTTTGAGCACAGGCCGGTTCAGGCGCGTACTCTCCGAGGTATTGCGGGCACCTGACCCGCAGGTCTCGGTCTCCTTAAGATAAGTCGGCGTGCATCATGTTCAAAAATCTCCATCTTTGGGCCAACATCCTGTTGGGGATGCTCATCGCCATGGCGCTGGCGGTGGGTGGACTGACATGGAGCAGTCTGCACAATCTCCAGCAGGTGATCGGCGATGCGGAGCGCGCGGAGCTGCGCCAGTTGGCGGAAAATATGCAGCTGCAAATCGCCGATCGATCCGCGCGCGCCGAGACCATGGCGCAATTGGTGGCGAGCATGCCGATGGTGCAGGCGCGTTTCGCCGAGCGTGATCGCGATTGGCTGCGCGAGACGCTCTTGCCGGTGTTCGAGGTGCAGGCGCGCGAGCATGGCGCGGCGCAATTCCAGTTCCATCTGCCGTTGGCGCGCTCGTTCCTGCGGTTGCATCGGATTGATGCCTATGGCGATGATCTTTCGGGCTTTCGTTTCTCGGTAGTCGATGCGAATCGTACCTTGGAGCCGCAACGCGGCCTCGAGCGCGGCGTTGCCGGTCTCGGCGCACGTGGGGTGGTTCCGGTCTTCCATCAGGGGGAGCATGTCGGCAGCGTCGAATTTGGCATGCAATTCGGTCAAGCCTTCTTCGACGTCTTTAAAGCGCATTTCGCGGTCGAGGGCGCGCTCTACCTGCATGAGGAGAACGGCTTCATCACCTTCGCGAGCACGCATGGCGAGCAACCGTTGGTCGCCGCAGAGGTGCTCGAGGCCGTCTTGGCCGGCGAGGCGCGGCTTGAGCGCCTGCTGCTCGATGGACGGCCAACAGCGGTCTATCTGGAGCCCGTGCTCGACTACTCCGGGCGTCCGATCGGCGTGATCGAGGTGGCTCAGGATCGCTCGCGTTATACGCACGCCATCGCTGCGGCCTGGATTCAGGCCGGCATCGTCGGCACCTTGGCCTTGCTCCTGAGCCTGTTGGTCGCGCTCTGGAGCGCACGCGCGCTGGCGACGCGCATCGCCGGGATCGCCCAAGGGATGACGCGGGTGGCGGCGGGCGATCTCAGCCAGCCGATCCCCAGCGCCGGCAACGACGAGCTGGCCGAGCTGGCGCGCGCGGCTGAGGCCATGCGCCGGGGGCTGAGCAGGTTGGTGGCCGAGGTGGAGGAGAATGCCACCCGCGTGCACGGCGCGGCGGGCGAGATCGCGCAGGCGGTCGAGCAACAGGCAGCCAGTTCCAGCGAGATGTCCGCGTCCATGGCCGAGATCACCTCGACCATGGAGGAGCTTTCGGCCTCATCGACGCAAATTGCCGAGTATTCGGAAAGCGTGGTCGGCGTGGCCAAGCACACGCTCGACGAGAGTCGCGGCGGTGCCGAGGCCATGCGGCATTTGGTCCAGCGCATGGGCGAGATCCAGCGCGACAACGAGACCGCACTCGCCGAGATCGTCGAGCTTGGCGACAAGTCCAAGGAGATCTCGCGCATCATGGAGATCATCGACACGGTGGCCGATCAGACCAAGCTGATCGCCTTCAACGCGGCCCTGGAAGCCTCCTCCGCAGGCGAGTCTGGCAAGCGCTTTGGGGTGGTCGCGGCCGAGATCCGCCGTCTGGCCGATTCGGTGACCGAGTCGATCGGCGAGATCGAGCAGAAGGTCGATGAGATTCAAGCCACCATCTCGCGCCTGGTGGTGACCTCCGAGAAGGGCAGCAGCGGTATCCGCGAGGGCATGGACGAATCCTCGCAGACCGCCGAACTGCTCAACACCATGGTCGAGGGCGCCAGCGAGACCAATAACGCCGCGCAGCAGATCAACCTCTCCAGTCAGCAGCAAAAGACAGCCAGCGGTCAGGTGGTCGAGGTGTTGCGCGATATGGTGACCACGACCTCGGATACCGCCGATGCGGTGCGCCGTATCGCCGAGATCGCCAACGATATGACCGGACTCTCGGCCACCCTGAAGGAGCGCGTCGAGCGCTTCTGCCTGGAGCAGACCGAGGTCAATCCGGACGCAGACGATACCGCTAGCCGCGCGGAGCAGCCCTGATGCGCGCCGCCACCGGGCAGGCGGCGCGGCGCACTCGGATACTGGTCGCCGATGACAGCGCCACGGCACGCAGTCTGATCAGGGCGCTGATCGAGAGCGCGCCTGGACTCGAGGTCTGGAGCGAGGCCTGTAATGGCCGCGAGGCGGTGCAGCAAGTGCTGACGCTGGAGCCGGACCTGGTGACCATGGATCTGCAGATGCCGGTGATGGATGGGATGACGGCGATTCGGGAGATCATGCACCGGCGCGCGACCCGTATCCTGGTGGTCTCCGAGATCGCCGACGCGGCGCATGCCATGGCTGCGGTTGCGGCTGGCGCGCTGGATGCGGTGGCCAAGCCCTGTCTCGATGAGGGCGAGTCCTTCATCGAGCGGTTGCGTCTGCTCGCCGGGGTGCCGGTGATTCGGCATCTGCGCTCGTCGCGCGCGGCGCTTGCGGTGCCGCCGCCGGTGGCCACTGCGCATCTGGGCGCCAGCCTGGGCGCCTCGCCATCCGTGCTCTCCGCCTCGGGAGGCATGCCGCAACTCGCCCCGGCTGCGGGGCCACTGCCGCCGCTGATCGCGATCGCGGTCTCCACCGGCGGTCCGCAGGCGCTCGCCAAGTTGCTGCCGGCGCTGCCGGCCGATCTCCCGGCTGCGGTGCTGATCGCGCAGCATATCGCCGAGGGCTTCGCCGCCGGCATGGTCGGCTGGCTCGATGCGCTCTGTCGCCTGCCGGTGTGCTTGGCGGGCGTGGGCGAGCGGGTGGCGCCCGGCCATATCTATATCGCCGACAGCAGGATGCATCTCGGCCTCAGTCGCGCGGGTGAGTTTATGCTCGAGCCCTGCGCCAAGACCGACCTCTACCGCCCGAGCTGCGATCGGCTGCTGACGACGGTGGCCGCAGCCGCCGGCGCGCGCGCCATCGGCGTGATCCTGACCGGGCTCGGCCACGATGGCGTCGCCGGGATTGGCGCGATTGCCGACGCCAAGGGACTGACCATCGCCCAAGACGAGGCCAGCTCGGTGATCTTTGGGATGAACCAGCAGGCTATCGCCAGTGGTCGGGTGCAACGAGTACTGCCGCTCTCGGCGATGCCCGAGACCCTGACCATCGCTGCGATGATGCGCGCCCGCTGGGGCTGAGCGCTCGATCCAGATGCCGTTCAGCGATGCCAAAAGCCTGATCCACGAGCGCTTGGGATTGCGCTTTGACGGCCCGCGTGAGCGCCAGCTAAGACGGGCGCTGGAACAACGCATGCAGGCGACGGCCACGGCCTCGCTCGGCGAGTATCTCAAGACCCTGCGGCGCACGCCGACCGAGCTGCAAACCCTGGCTGGCCTGCTGACCATCAACGAGACCTATTTCGACCGCGAGCCGCATCATCTGCAGTTGCTCGCCGAACATCTGCTGCCACGCCTGCTGGCCAACCGCAACGCCGCGCCGCCCATCGCGATCCTCTCGCTCGGCTGCTCAAGTGGCGAGGAGCCCTATTCGATCGCGATGACGCTGCATGAGCGTTGGGGGCGACGGGCGGCGGAGCTGGTGCGCATCAGTGGTGCCGATCTTGATGAGACGCGTATCGGCCAGGCCCGCATCGGCTGTTACCATGAGCATGCCTTTCGTACCCTCTCGGCGCCGCGCTGGGAGCGGTGGTTCGTACAGCGCGGCGCGCACCGCTACTGTCTGCAGGAGCAGATTCGCAAGACGGTGAGCTTTCATGCATTGAACGTTTTGGAGGCCTCGCTGGCCAAGACCCTGGGGCGACAGCACATCGTGTTCTATCGCAACCTGTCGATCTATTTCGATGCCGACACGCGCGCCCAAGCATTGCGCCAGATCCAGCGTTTGCTGCATCCAGGGGGCTATCTGGTGGTCGGTACGACCGAGGTATTGGCCAACGACATCGGTCTGTTCACCCTCCATGAGCACCAGGGCGTTTGGTATTTCATGCACGACAAGGACAGTGCGGCGAGCGCGGCCTCTGGAGCGACCTCGAGATCGTCGACGCCGGCACGTCAGAGCACGCGCGAGAGCACGCGCACCAAGGCGCAAGCGCCGGCGCTCGCAGAGCGGACGCCGGAGGCGCAAGCAACCGCAGCGCGCGCGCGCTCCAGTCAGAGCGCGATCAGCCTGCGCTATCAGCGGGCGCTGGCCCTGGTGCGCGACGATCGTCTGAGCGCGGGTCTGGCCGAGCTGCGCGCGTTGCCGCCGATCGAGTCGGCCAGTGCCGAGAGGGTCGGTGTGGATGCGTTCCTCCTCAAGGCAAGCCTGCTGCTGGAGTTGAGCCAGGTGGCCGATGCCCAAGCCGATGCCGAGGCGGTGCTTGCATACGCCCCCTGGTCAGCGGCAGCGTTGACCTTGCTGGCGCGCGTCGCCCAGCGCACTGGCGAGTCTGAGCGCGCGCTCGCCCAGGCCCGGCGCGCGGTTTACGCCGAGCCCAATTTCTGGCCCGCACATCTGCTGCTGGCCGATCTCTATCGCGCGCGTGGCGAGGTGGTTCAGGCGCAGCGCGCGTATGCCATCGTGCTGCGCCAGCTCGAGGACGAGACTGCAGCGCGACTGGTCGCCGGTCCGCTGCCGCTGCCCTTGCCGATCACGGACCTGCGTGCGCTCTGTCGTGCGCGCTTGGCGCAGCTCGCATCGACGGCTTGAAGCGCGCTGAGCAATGGCACTGGATCTGAGCAAATTCATCGAACGCTTCATTGGCGAAGCGCGCGAGCATCTTGCGGTACTTGAGGCCGGGCTTTCTATGCTGGGCCAGGAGCCGCTGGGCGCCGAGCGCATCGATGCCCTATTCCGCTCGGCGCATACCATCAAGGGGTCGGCGCGGATGCTGAAGCTGTCCTCGATCGCCGAGACCGCGCATCACCTCGAGGATGTCCTGGCCGGACTGCGTGAAGGGCGCTTGACTCAGGATGCCGCGCTCGCGCGGCTGATGCTGCGCGCGGTCGATGCGCTGACCGCGCGCGTCGATGCACTGCAACAGGACGGCCAGGATACCGCCAAGCCTGACCAGGCCCTGCACACGGCGCTGGCGGCCGCAGCGGTCGGTGAGCCCGTAGAAGCAGGCGCCTCGGACACTGCTGCTTCAGACGCGGCTGCGCCAGACGCCGGTCAAGCCGACTCCGAACCCGTGCCCGTGCCCGCGCAACACACCAGCTTGCGCACCGCAGAGAGCGTGCGCGTGCCATTGCCGCGCCTCGATGAGCTGATCGTGCTGCTCGGCGAGCTGGTGGTGAGTCTTTCGGAGCAGCGTCGCCTCGGTGACGATGCGCACGCACTCGCGCGCCAAGCGCGCGCGCTGAGCACGGCACCCTCGGCGTGGGCGCCAGGGCAGGATCAGACGCCGGAGCCAAGGCAGCCACCGGGGCAAGGGCAACCGCCGGGGCAAGGTCAGACTCAGGCTCAGGCGCCAGCGTCACGCACAGCCTTGACCGAGCACGCGGTGGCGGCGCGCGATCTATCACGCGCGTTGCGCGCCGATCTGCAGGCGCGCGAGCTGCTGATCGAGCTGCTCGGCGAACGCGCGCTGGCGCTGCGCATGATGCCGCTGAGCATGGTGTTCGATCCGGCCGTGCGCATGGTGCGCGAACTCTCGCGCCAGCTTGGCAAGGAGGTTCGGTGCGAGGCACGGGGCGCAGAACTCGAGCTGGACCGTCACATCATCGACAAGCTCGGCGATTGCCTGCTGCACTGCCTGCGCAACGCCGTCGATCACGGCCTAGAGGAGACCGCCGAGCGCCGTGCCGCCGGCAAGGACGCGGTGGGCCGGGTGCGCCTCTCGGCCCGCCATGCCGGCAGTGGCCTGATCATCGAGATCAGCGACGATGGGCGTGGGCTGAGCCGTGAGCGCATCCTGGCCAAGGCCACCAAGAAGGGGCTGATCGAGCCGCCTCAGGCCGAGCAGCTCAGCGACGATCAGGTCTTCGGGCTGGTGTTCCAGCCCGGCTTTAGCACCAGCGAGATCATCACCGATCTCTCGGGGCGCGGGGTCGGGCTCGACGTGGTCAAAAGCGTTGTCATCGACGAGCTGCACGGCGCCCTGTCGCTGAGCAGCCGCGCTGGACTGAGCACCACCTTCACCATCAAGCTGCCGCTGACGTTGGCCTTGATGCGCGTGCTGGTGCTGCAGAGCGATGCGCGTCGGTTCGCGTTCAATGCCCAGCATGTGGTGGAGATGATCCGGGTTGAACCCGAGGCACTGCAGTTGATCGCCGGGCGCCCGGCGCTGGTGCTACGCAACGAGCTGATCCCGGTGATCCCACTCGGCGAATTGCTCGGGCTTGGCGGCGGGCATGCCGGTAACGCGTTGCAGCGCCTGACGGGGATGCGCCCACGCGCGCGCGCGCGTTTGGTGGTGATCATCGGCGTGCAGGCGTCGAAATTGGGGGTGGCGGTGGAGGCCTTGGTGGACCAGCGCGATCTGGTGATCAAACCGCTGCCGACAGCGCTGCGTGGCTGTCATCTGGTGGGCGGTGTGGTGCGCATGAGCGGCAATGAGCTGGTCTCGGTGCTGCAAGTGCCAACGCTGATCGAGCGCGCGCGTCAACTGCGCGGCGAGAGCGCGATTCGCGAAGCCGCCGCGCGGCCAGCGACGGCTAAGACGGGCGCGACCAGGCGGCATCTGCTGGTGGTGGACGACTCGCTGAACACGCGCGAGATCGAAAAGGAATTGCTCGAAGCGCATGGTTTTCGCGTCACCACCGCCGAGGATGGATTGGATGCCTGGCAGAGGGCGCACGCCGAGACCTTCGATGCGGTGCTCACCGATGTCGAGATGCCGCGGCTCGACGGTTTCTCGCTCACCGCTAAGTTGCGCACCCTCGCCGCCTATCGGATCACGCCGATCATCATCGTGACCTCGCGGCAGAAAGAGCAAGACCGGCGCCGGGGCATCGAGGTCGGCGCCGACGCCTACATCGTCAAAGGCGATTTCGATCAGACGAGCCTGCTGGAGACCCTGAGCAACCTGCTCGGCTGAAACAGCCGGCGGAGTGAGTGGGCGGATGCGAGGCTCGATGGGCGGCCGACGGGCGAGCCGATGAACAGACGCCGCCTGCGCTATGCTTGTCGATCACAGCACTTGGAGGTACGCAATGCGCATTCTGATCGTCGATGACGACCCTCTAGCCGGTGAGATGGCCGTGTTAATCCTAGAGAGCGCCGGGCATCAGTGTCAGCGCGTCGAGAATGGGATCGAGGCCCTAGAGCTGCTGCAGGACGCGCACGCGTTGGAGTTGGTGGTGTCGGATATGAACATGCCGCTGGTCAGCGGTGCGGACTTGCTCGCGGAGCTGCGCGAGCGAGGTCAACGCATCCCCTTCATTCTGCTCACAGGGGATGAGCCGGACGTACTCGCGCAACAGGTCAGCGGGGCTGATGGCGTCCTCCGCAAGGATGCCTCGCTCGAAGAGACCTTGCCACTCTTGGTCGCGCGCCAAGCGGCCAGTCGCTGACATCGAATCGTTTCAAAGGGCTCGCCATTGACCACGAACACCACCACCTTCGAGGCCCGCAAAGCACAGCTGCGCGCGGCGTTTCTCGCCCAACTGCCGGAGAAGACCACCGCCTCGCGCGCGCAACTGGCCGAGATTGCCCCTGGCCGGGTCGATCCGTCGCGGCTCGAACCGCTGCGACGCCTGTTCCATACGCTCAAAGGCTCGGGCGCCTCGTTCGGTTGCGCCGATATCGCCGCCCTCGCCGCCGATGCGGAGACCAAGCTGCGCGCGGCGGTCGAGGAACAGCCTGTCATCAGCGAGGCGCGCCTGCAGGAGCTGCACCAGACGCTGGATGCCCTTGAGCATGCAAGTGTCGATACCGAGGCGCAGACCGCCGGAATTGCCGCGCTGAGCCAACCCAAGCGTACTGTGGCGACCAAGACCGCCGAAGGCAGCTATCGTCGCGCACCAGTGGCGATCGTGCCGACGACAGGCGTGGGCGCAAGCAACAGCGACGAGCGCGACCGCCTAAGTGATCGCCAAGGCGACCAGCAGGGACAACAAGATGACCAACAGGGCACCCTCGAGCGGCTCGACAAGCTGATTTATCTCTGCGATGACGACAGCGCGGTCGCCGAGCGCCTGTCGGATCAGCTGAACTGCTTTGGCTATCAGGTCAAGCCCTTCAGTGGCCTCGCGGCGCTCGAGCAGGCGCTCGGCGAGCGCCTGCCGGCGGCGCTGATCATGGACATCGTCTTTCCCGAAGGCGAGCAGGCCGGCACCGATGCGGTGCGTGAGCTAGCCCGCCGCGATGATGTCGAGGTGCCCTGCATCTTCATCTCGGCGCGCGATGACTTCGCGGCGCGGCTGCAAGCGGTCAAGGCCGGCGGCAGCGCCTATTGCAGTAAGCCGGTCAAGACCACCGAAATCGTCGAGCTGCTCGATCAGCTGACCCATGGCCAAGATCCGCAGCCGATCCATGTGATGATCATCGACGATGATCCAGAGTTAGCGCAATGGCATGCGTTGGCGCTCGAGGATGCCGGGATGGTCACGCGGGTGGTCACCGATCCGTCGCAGGTGCTCGATCAGCTCGATGACTTCAATGCCGACCTGGTGCTGATGGATATCTATATGCCGCAGTGCTCGGGGCCGGAACTTGCGCAAGTGTTGCGCCAGATCCCTGGGCATGTCAGCCTGCCGATCATCTATGTCTCGTCCGAGACCGATATCGGCCTGCAGCATCAGGCGCTGGAGGTCGGCGCCGATGGCTTCTTGACCAAGCCGGTCGAGCCCGAGCGCTTGGTGGCCTCGGTCAGCCTGCGCGCCGAGCGCATGCGGACCCTGCATGCGTTGATGGTGCGCGACAGCCTCACCGGGCTGTTCAATCACAATGCCATCATGCAATGGCTGGAGGTCGCGCTCGCCGAGGCCGAGCGCGATCGGCGCCCGCTGTGCTTTGTGATGCTCGATATCGATCACTTCAAATCGGTGAACGACAACTATGGCCATCCCACCGGCGATCAGGTGTTGCTGGCGCTGAGCCGAACCCTGCGCCTGCGTCTGCGCAGCAGTGACATCGTCGGTCGCTACGGGGGCGAGGAGTTCGCGGTGATCTTGCGCAACGTCGATACGGACGAGGCCTGGGGGCTCATGGATCAACTGCGGATCGGTTTCTCGCAGGTCGTCTTCACCGCTGGCGAGGACAGCTTTCGCTGTACCTTCAGCGCCGGCGTTTCTAGCTTCCCAACCTTCAACGCGCCAGAGGTCTTGACCGAAGCCGCCGACATCGCCCTTTATCAGGCCAAGCACGCCGGGCGTAATCGGATTCAGATCGCCGAGCCGGACGCGGTGGCCGATGGCAAGCGGGGCGCTGCGTGATGACCGGCCGCACGGCGGCGACTGCGGCCACAGACCCAGCCTCGCGTGCGGCGGCCAGCGCGGACGCGCTCGACAGGGTGCTGGCCGAGCGTGAGGACGATGCCAGCCGCATCGTCGATGTCGAGCAGCCGACGCAGCAGTTCGTCGTGGTGCGCATCGACACGCATCGCTTCGCGTTCCCCGGCGATCAGATCATAAAGATCCTGGCACCAATGCCGATCTGGCCGGTGCCGGGTAGCCCGTCTGCAGTCGAGGGGGTGATCGAAGTGCGCGGCGAGATCTGGGCGGTGATGCGCCTGGCGCACTTGCTCGACCTCGATGCCGAGCAGCCCGAGGGCGAGGATGGCGAGGGCGCCATCCTGCTCGGGCGTAGCGCGGCCTTGGCGAGCGGGCTACTGGTCGATGAGGTCCTTGATGTGCTCACCGTCGAGTGCGCGCGCGTCCTGGCGTTGCCCGACACCCTGCCCGAGCGGCTACAGCCGATCGCGACCGGCTTGCTGCAGCTGCCGCGTGATGCGAGGGACACGGCCTCTGCCGGCATCCTGGTTTTGGATCTCGAGCCGCTGTTCGCGGGTTGGCTCGCCGGCAATCGATGAGCAGACAGGTCGATTCCGGGGCCTCGCGCTCGGAGCCAGGCTCGGGCGTCGGGGCTGGTCTCGAGCTGGTGTTGTTCGACTGGGCCGCGCAACGTTTCGCCATTCAGTCCGCGCAGGTGCGCGCGCTGCGTCCACTCGGCACCGCCGAGAGCCCCTCGATCGGTGAGCTGCTGGGGCTGGAGGCGGGCGCGCAGGCTCGCCCGCAGCGGTTGCTCGAGGTCGGCAGTGCG
>PWTO01000235.1 GCA_003562815.1 Chromatiaceae bacterium
GAGGTCGGCGCGCAGATCCGCCGGTCGCACCTTGGGCAGCCAGACCAGGAAGGGAAACAGCCACGTCAGTCGGCTGCGGAGTCGTGCAGGGGCCATAGGCGTCGTCCGTTGCTGCCAGTGTTATCGTGAGACCACAGGGCGGGAGGCCGAAACGTCGATAGGACGTCAAGACCATGCCCGCATCGACGGGACAAGCCTCGTCGACTCCAAGCTGTGCTCAGCTCAGCAGGATACTGGGTCAGCTCGATGCCTGGGAAGCAAGGCCATGATCGCAACGTCGAACGGTTCAAGACTGCGCCATTGGTTGGTTCCTGGCGATCCCTGTACGCGCGCGCCGCGATATCGTCGAGCACTACGCCGTTGAGGCGAGAACCGCCTTCCGCTCAGCGACACCCCTGCACGCGCTTCAGCGAGGCGTGGTGCATCGCCATCGGGAGCTGTTGGAGAAGATGCTGGTCGTCAGTCAAGACCAAGATCCACACCCCGCGGCGAGAGAGGCGTTCATCGAGCAGCCGCAACAGGGCGAGCCCCGACGCGAAGCTCTGCTGGACCCGAGTCAGATCGATGATACAGGTGCGCAAGCGACGCGGTGGCTGATGGATCAAATCGATAACGCCTTGCGTCAAACTCAGATCGAGACGTCCATGCACAGTGAGATCAAGCCGCTCCTCGTCCGGGATCAATGCGGTTTCCAATGGCATAAGAGCTTCTCCTCCAAACCGCCTCCAAAGGACAGCAGTCGCCGTCCAGTTTCAGATTCCTCGACAGAACACAGCGATGGTGCAGGATGCCGTGGGAAGAACTCGGCTCCTTGCAAATACTGAACCTGGCATCAGGGCATCCGAGCATTCGCTGTCTGCAATCACCCAGGTCGCCGTGGTTGCCGATCAGGGCTGGATTGGCGCCGCTCTCAACAGGCTCAACCCGCTGATGAGCGGCCGACCTCAAGCTTGCTCATCAGGTGTCGATTTGACACGGGTCGGATCGACACATGTATCCAATCAACACGCCCGCCTCGCGCGCGGGTGCGACTGCTCGGCCTGAACAGTGCAGCCTGTTGGGGCCCTGCGATGATCCCAAGGCTTGGCATGTCATCTGCATTGCGCTTGGTTCACTGAAAAACCACGGAGCATGATGACCATGACTGATGAACGGCTTTCGACGGCGCGCCCGTTTGCGACCTTGACGACGATCGGCGTTGGGCTGTTAGCGAGCGCTGCCCTGGCGCTCACCGTCGGCTGCAACGGAACCGATATGGGCACGCTGGAAGAGCAGGATCTCCCGGAGCCGAAGCAGCCGGAGTGGAATTACAAACAGCCCGAGTCACCGCAAGCACCCTACGGTGCCCCGGCTGATGAGCCAGCAGGGGATCTAACCGACGGCCAGAGCCAACGCTGACCCTAGGCTCATCCGCACCAGGGCGCAGGCATGAACGGGACAGCCGAGCGAGTCATTCCGACACATGTAGCGTTGTGCTACGTGACATCCTGACTCTGTTCATCGAGCTTGCGGGAGTGCTCCCCGGAGCGTCCCGCTGAGCCCTATGCCTGACTTGATGGCCCAACGCCCTGCGCATTCATGGAAGATCCGCTTGTCGCAGGCCGCACAGCCCCCCTTGTCGAGCTTCTGGTAGATCGCATGGATCGCTGCCTCCTTGCCCTGAAACACATTACGAGCGCCCCTGGCTTCGATGCAGCCACAGGCTTCGAGCGTCTCCCACAGCCCCTGCTTGACGTTGACCAGGTACAGGTCGCCGCCCTCACGTTGACGGCGCTTTGCCTCATCCGCCAAAGCCTGTGCGCCCTGAAGATCGACAAAATTGATGCCATCGGCCAGCACCGCTAGATGCTTTTGGGTTGGATGACGCGCGCGCAGCAGATCAAACCCTCGCTCGACATGGGCCACCGAGCCGAAGAACAGCGAGCCATCGATACGGATGAAGCGCAACTGCGGACACTGAGTCACCTCCGGCTCGCTGGAGAAGGCGTGCTTGGGCAAGCGGGGATCTGGTGCCAGGGTCACGATGCGTGGCTTGGAGGTGCGCTCCAGATAGAGCACCAATGACAGCAACACCCCGGCGAAGATCGCCAACTCCAGCTCCAGGAACAGCGCGGCGAAAAAGGTGACACTGAGGACCGCAGTCTCGCGCTTGGAGGCCGCCAGGATGTGGCGGATCTCTTTGCGATCGACCAACCCCCAGGCGACCAGGAACAGAATCCCGGCCATCGCCGCTGTGGGCAAGTAGCTCGCCAGCGGGGCGACCAAGAGCACGATGACCATCAGCAGCAGTGCCGCGAAGACCGCCGCGAGCGGCGTGCGCGCCCCCGCCTCGAAGTTGACACCGCTGCGGTTGAACGAACCGGTGGCGACATAGCCGGAGAAGAACGAACCGGCAATGTTCGACAGCCCCTGTCCGATGAACTCCTGATTGCCATCGATGCGATAGCCACCCCGCGCCGCAAGCGCCCGTCCAATCGACACGGCCTCGGTCAGCGCGAACAGCGTCACCGCCAGCGCCGTCGGAGCCAGCTGCTTGATCTGGTCGAAGGTCGAGATCGGCGCCGAGAGCGGCGGCAGGCTCGCCGGCAAGGCGCCGACTGTGGCGATGCCGGTGTTGGCGGCACCTAGCCAAGCATCAAGCCCCAGAGCGACCAGACTGCCACCCAGCATCGCCGCGATCATGTACGGCACCCTTGGCAGCCAGCGCTTCACCGTGATGCCGATCAGCAAGGTGGAGACCGCGACCGCCGTTGCGCTAGGGTTGATGTCGACCAGATGCTGACCGAACTCGATCAGGATGTTATGGAAGTGCCCACTGCTATCCATCTCCAAGCCGAAGAAGTGCTTCAGTTGCTTGGCGGCGATCAGAAACGCCGCCCCAGCGGTGAAGCCAACGACGACCGAGTGCGAAATGAAATTCACCAGCGCCCCGAGGCGCGCAAACCCGAGCGCCAATTCGAGCACGCCGACCATGAAGGTCAGGGTCAACGCGAGGCTCACATAGTCCGGCGTTCCCGGCACCGCCAGGAGCGAAAGCGAGGAGAAGAGCACCACCGAGGCCGCCGTCGTTGGGCCGGAGACCAGGTGGCGCGAGGAGC
>PWTO01000309.1 GCA_003562815.1 Chromatiaceae bacterium
ACGCGTTCATGCACCATCACCGTCATTTTTCCAACCAGGCCTTTGCGCTCGATACCGCCTTCGGTTTCTACGCCTGGTTCGGCTTCATCACCTGCGCGGCGATGGTGGCCGTGGCGAAGCTTCTCGGTCGCGTCCTCAAGCGCGACGATCACTACTACGATGATTGAGTTCGCGTTCCCACCGGGCCTGGTGCTGGTGCTGGGCGCGTTCTTGATCCCGACCACCGAGGGCCGAGCGCGCCGGCGCCTGATCCTGACGCTGCCGCTGCTGACGCTGATCTTGGTCTGGCTGCTGCCAGAGGGCTTGGACCTGCGGCTGCCGTTTCTCGATTTTGCCCTCGATCCGACCCATTCGACCGCCGCTGGCCGGCTGTTCGCGACCGTGTTCGCGCTCATGGCCTTCGTCGGCGGACTCTATGCGCTGCATCAAGCCAAGACGCTGGAGCTGGTGGCGGCGTACCTCTACGCGGGGGCGGCCATCGGTGTCACCTTTGCCGGCGATCTCATCACGCTGTTCGTCTACTGGGAGCTGATGGCGATCGGTTCGACCGCGATCCTCTTCGTCGCCGGGACCGAATTCGCCCGGCGCGCCGCGTTGCGCTATCTGTTGGTCCACCTGCTCGGCGGCGTGATCCTGATGGCTGGCATCAGCGCGCTGCTGGTCGAGACTGGCGATCTGTCGGTGCGCATCCTCGAGCCAACCTCGCTCGCCACCGTCCTGATCCTGATCGGGCTGCTGGTGAATGCCGGTGCGCCGCCGCTCTCGGCCTGGATCGCCGATGCCTATCCCGAGGCCTCGCCGAGCGGGACCGTGTTCCTCTCCGCCTTCACCACCAAGACCGCCGTGTTCGCCTTGCTGGTGATGTTCCCCGGCGCCGAGGTGCTGATCTGGATCGGCCTCTACATGGTGTTCTACGGCATCATCTACGCGCTGCTCGAGAACGACATGCGCCGCATCCTGGCCTACAGCATCGTCAACCAGGTCGGCTTCATGGTCTGCGCTATCGGCATCGGCACCGAGCTGGCGCTCAATGGCGCCGCCGCGCATGCGTTCGCGCACATCATCTACAAGGCCTTGTTACTGATGTCCGCCGGCAGCGTGCTGGCAATGACCGGCAAGCGCAACTGTAGCGATCTCGGCGGCCTGTTCCAGAGCATGCCGCTGACGACCCTGCACGGCATCATCGGCGCGCTCGCCATCTCGGCGTTTCCGTTCACCTCCGGCTTCGTCACCAAGTCGCTGGAAACCTCCGCCGCCGCCGATGAGGGCTTGGTGGTGGTCTGGCTGCTCCTGCTCGCGGCCTCGGCCGGGGTCTTCCTGCACGCCGGGATCAAGTTCCCCTGGTTCGTGTTCTTCCAGAAGGATTCCGGGCTGCGCCCGCCGGAGCCGCCGCGCACCATGCGCGGGGCGATGTGGATCTTCTCGTTTCTCTGTCTCTACCTGGGGCTGTTCCCGCAGCCGCTGTATGCGATCCTGCCTTATCCGATCGAGGTTCAGCCGTACACGCTGGAGCATGTGATCACGCAACTGCAGTTGCTGCTGTTCGCCGGCTTCGCCTTTTTCGTGCTGCTCGATCAGATGAAGCGCACGCCAACCATCAGTTTGGATTTCGACTGGGTCTATCGGCGTTTCTTCAAGTCGTTGGCGCAAGCGGTGATGGTGCGCATCGCATCGGTACACGCCGACCTGGAACGGCGTGCATTCCAACGCATTCAGGCGTTCATCGATCGACTCTACGCGCATCACGGGCCAGAGAGTGCGCTGGCGCGCACCTGGCCAACCGGCAGCATGGTGCTTTGGGTGGCAATCATGCTCGGCGGTACGCTGCTGCTGTTCAGCCTCTGAGTGCGCTCGCCGCATCAGCCGTCTGCGGGCATCGGCGCCTCGGTGCGGCGTTCCTCGCAATGGCAGAGTTCGCGGATCAGCGTCGTGGCATAGCTACCGGCCGGTAGTTGGAAGCACAACATGACCTCGGTTGCCGAGACCTGCTCAAACTCGAGTTCCTCGATATCGAGACGCAGCGCACGCCGCTCCTGCTTGAGTCCGGCGGCGACCAAGCCTGCTATCCAGTCGGGATAATCGGCGCCAACCGCCTCCTCAAGCTCGCGAACGAGCCCCTCGGTGAGCGGCTCGCCAGCGCCAAACAGTGGCCCGGTGGGCATCGCATCACCCGAGCGCACGCGCTCCAGGATGCGCTCGTCGATGGACTCGACCAGGAAATGCGACTGGCTGCCACGCAGCTGCAAGCGGTCTCCGACCAAAGCCGTGGCCCAATCGGCGCGCTCGATGCGACGCGCGAGCGTTTCATTGAAGAGTTGCGAGCGAGCCGCCGAGATCCAGAGTCCACGCTGATGGCGGCTGGCGCGCGGCGCGCTGCCGACAAACAGGGCGTGGGCGCGAAATAAGTTGCCCCCGCCGCGTCCAAAGCGTTGTGGACCAAAATAATTCGGCACGCCCTGGGTGGCCAGGAGCGCAATCCGAGCCGCTGCGGCGTCGAGATCGCCCGCCACCTCGCGTAGCCGGATCTGGAACCGGTTCCCGGCCAGCGAACCGCGCTTGAGCTTGCGCCGATGGCGATGCTGCTCCAGCACCTCGATGCCCTCCTCGGCGAGCAGCCGCCAGCGTGGCTCCGGCAGTTGCCCCAGATGCACCGAGAACCACTGCGTGGTCACCGCGTGCCGGTCCTTGAGCCCCGCATAGCCGACCGCTTTCACCGAGACGCCGGCGAGCGAGGCCAGGCGCCGTGCCACCCATTCGGTATTCGCCGAGGTCTTGCGGATGTGCAGTAACGCATGCTCGCCCTCGCCATCCGGGCCGAAGGCGAGCTGCTCATCGACGATGAAGTCCTCTGGCCGCGCTCGCAACCGCGCGCTGAGCACTGGCCCGCCAAAGGCGTAGGGGAGCTGCTCGAACGAACGCCAATCTGGCGTCACGTCGCCGGTTGGCGTTGCCGGCGCGCTCACAGTGAGGTCGAGCCCCCGGACTCGTCGAGCAGCACGACGGCAAAGGCGGCGATCCCCTCGCCCCGACCGGTGAAGCCCATGCGCTCGCTGGTGGTGGCCTTGATGTTGACGCGCGCCGGCGAGCAGCCGAGATCGGCGGCGACGCACGCGCGCATCGCCGCCACATGGGGGGCGAGCTTCGGCGCCTGGGCAACGATGGTGAGGTCGCTGTTATGCACTCGCAGACCGCGCTCGCCGAGCGCGTCCATCACCCGCCGCAGCAGTACGCGGCTGTCGATATCCTTGAAGGCGGCATCGGAGTCGGGGAAATGATGGCCGATATCGCCGAGCCCGGCGGCGCCTAGGAGCGCGTCACAGAGGGCGTGCAAGGCGACATCGCCATCCGAGTGCGCGGCAAGCCCCTGGTCGTGTGGAATCTCGACGCCGGCCAGCACCAGCCGGCGATCGGGGGCGAAGCGATGGGCATCGATGCCCTGGCCGATCAACATCGTCGGGCCTCCAGCGCCTGATTAGGATCAGCGTGCCTCATGCAGTGATTGCTCCCGTTGTTGTTGCAGAAAGAAGTGGGCCAGGGGGAGATCCTCGGGGCGGGTGATCTTGATGTTGTCCACCCGCCCTTCGACCAGCCGTGGCCGCAGCCCGAGTTGCTCGATCGCGCTCGCCTCATCGGTGATCGCGAGGCCATGCGCCTGGCACTGCGCCAGCGCTTGGCGCAACTGGCCCAGGCGAAAGGCCTGCGGCGTGTAGGCGCGCCAGAGTTGCTGGCGCGGCAGCGTGCGCTCGACGCGCAGGCCAGACGCTGCCTCGGCACACTTCACCGTATCATGCACCGGCACGGCGAGCAGGGCGCCGACCGGTTCCTCGCGCAAGGCTGCGAGCAGCCGATCCAGGTCCGCCCGCGTCAAACAGGGTCTGGCCGCATCATGCACCAATACCCAGTCCTCATCGGCGGCGTGCGTGACCAGGTGCGCGAGCGCGTTAGCGACCGAATCGGAGCGCTCGGTGCCACCGGCGACGCGCTGCAGCGCCGGATGATCGGCGTAAGCGCTCTCCGGCCACCAGGCATCCTCGGGGCTGAGCGCGAGCACGCAACCGGCGATCAGCGGATGATCGATGAAGGCGGCGATGCTGTAGTCGATGACCTGGCGTCCAGCGAGCGCGAGATACTGTTTGGGCACCGGCCCACCGAAGCGCCGACCCGCGCCTGCGGCCGGAATCACCACCCAATGGCGGGGTTGCTCACTCATCGTGGCTCCTGCGGCAACGGCGTTTCAACCACCTGCAAGAAGACCTCGCCGGACTGGATCATACCCAGTTCGCTGCGCGCGCGTTCCTCGATCGCATCGAGGCCGGTCTTCAGATCTTCGACCTCGGCCGCGAGCGCGCTGTTGCGCGCCTGCATCCATGCCAGCTCGGCTTCGGTCTCGGCGATCAGCCCGCGCAACGCGTGCAGTTCGGCCAAGCTGCCATCGCCGACCCAGAGCCGGATCTGCAGCACGCCGAGCAGCACGACCAGGGTTAGGACCAGCCAACGCATCGGATCAGCGCCTCGTCATGAGCCAGTGGCGAGCCCGCAGCAAGCGACGAGCAACCACTTAGAGCGCCTGCTTGAAGGCGTCGCGACCCGCATAGACGGCCGCACCGGCGAGTTGATCTTCGATGCGCATCAACTGGTTGTACTTGGCCACGCGGTCGGTACGCGACAGCGAGCCGGTCTTGATCTGACCGGTGGCGGCGGCGACGACCAGATCGGCAATGGTGGTATCCTCGGTCTCGCCGGAGCGATGCGAGACCACCGCCGTATAGCCGGCTTGCCGCGCCATCGCGATCGCCTCCAGGGTCTCGGTCAGCGAGCCGATTTGGTTGACCTTGATCAGGATCGAGTTGGCGATGCCTTTGTCGATGCCTTCCTGCAGGATCTTGGTGTTAGTGACGAAGAGATCGTCGCCGACCAGTTGCACCTTGCCGCCGAGGCGCTCGGTATGGTCCTTCCAGCCGTCCCAATCGCCCTCGGCCAGGCCATCCTCGATGCTGATGATCGGGTACTGACCCACCCAGTCCAGCAGCAGATCGGTCATGCCGGCGGCGTCGAGGGTGCGGCCCTCGCCCTTCAGATCGTACCGCCCCTCTTGGTAGAACTCGGAGGCGGCCACATCCATGCCGAGATAGATGTCCTGGCCGGCCTTGTAGCCGGCCTTCTCGATGGCCTCGAGAATCACCTCGATCGCCGCCTCGTTCGACGGCAGATCCGGCGCGAAGCCGCCCTCGTCGCCGACTGCGGTCGCAAGTCCACGCCCGCTGAGCACGGCCTTGAGCGCATGGAACACCTCGGCGCCCCAGCGCACCGCCTCGCGCAGGCTCGGCGCGCCGACCGGCAGGATCATGAATTCCTGGAAATCGACGCTGTTATCGGCATGCTCGCCGCCATTGATGATATTCATCATCGGCACCGGCAGGCGATAGTCGCCCGTGCCCAGCGATTGATAGAGCGGAACCGCCTTTTCCTGCGCGGCGGCGTGGGCGGCGGCCATGGACACGCCGAGGATGGCATTGGCGCCCAGGCGGGCCTTGTTCTCGGTACCGTCGAGTTCGATCATGTGGCGATCGAGCGTCTCCTGCTCGGTCACTTCCAGGCCCGCGACTGTGTCCCGCAGTTCTCCGTTGACATGGGCGCAGGCGTTCAGCACGCCCTTGCCGCCGTAGCGGGATGTGTCGCCATCGCGCAGCTCCAGCGCCTCGCGCGAGCCGGTCGAGGCGCCGGAGGGCACCGCCGCGCGCCCGAGCGCGCCTTCGGCGGTGATGACATCGACTTCGACGGTGGGATTGCCGCGCGAGTCCAGGATCTCGCGGGCACGGACATCAACGATCTCGGACATGATTCAATCCTCTTTCCAAGCACAAAATGATCGGTCTTCTCGGTGATTGACCCAATGCTGACGTCAGCGGCGACTTTAGCACCGCACGCTAGAGCCGCTGCTCCACCAACCCTTGGGCCTTGACCAAGCGGTCCAGCCCGATCAGGGTCTCGAGCAGCTCAGCCATCAGCGGCAAGGGCCAAGCATTGGGTCCGTCGCTCTTCGCCTGGGCCGGATCGGGATGCGTCTCCATGAAGACACCGGCCACGCCAGCGGCGACCGCCGCGCGGGCGAGCACCGGCACGAACTCGCGCTGGCCACCGGAACTGTGGCCCTGGCCGCCTGGCAGTTGCACCGAGTGGGTCGCATCGAAGACCACCGGGCAGCCGGTCTCGCGCAGCACGGCGAGGGCGCGCATGTCCGAGACCAGGTTGTTATACCCGAAGCTGGCTCCGCGCTCACACACCATCAACTGCGGATTGCCACGCGAGCGCG
Source organism: Chromatiaceae bacterium (assembly GCA_003562815.1). Taxonomy (GTDB): domain Bacteria; phylum Pseudomonadota; class Gammaproteobacteria; order Chromatiales; family Chromatiaceae; genus Lamprobacter. Next base: position 6,314 of record PWTO01000309.1, read on the forward strand.
CCTTCTCGACCACCCGCACCATATCCCAGGGCGCCAGGAACTGGCCCTTCTTGAGGTTGACCGGCCGCCCTTGCGCGGCCACCGCGAGGATGAAGTTGGTTTGCCGACAGAGGAACGCGGGCGTTTGCAGCACATCGACCACCGCCGCGACCTCGGCCAGCGGCGTGTCTTCGTGCACATCGGTCAGCACCGGGACGCCGATGCGCTCGCGCACGCCCTCCAATATCTTCAGGCCAGCCTCGATGCCGAGGCCGCGGAAGCCATCGATCGACGAGCGATTGGCCTTGTCGAAGGACGATTTATAGATAAAGGGGATGCCCAACCGAGCGGTCAGCTCCTTGAGCTGACCGGCCGTGTCCTGCGCCAGCGTCTCGCTCTCGATCACGCACGGCCCCGCGATCAAGAACAGCGGATGTTCGAGGCCGACTTCGGTGCCACAGAGCTGCATCAGACCAGCTCCTGCGGCCCTTCGGCACGGCGCAGTTCTGACTGCGTGGCGCGGTTCTCCCCTGCGTTCGCATCCGGTTTTGCATCCGGGTTCGCTGTCGCGTTCGCCGCTGCCGGATGCTCGTCCAGCTTGGCCGACGGGCGCCCCTGCCGCTGTTGATAGGCCAGGGCCGCCTCGAGGAAACCGCGAAACAGCGGGTGGCCGTCGCGCGGCGTCGAGGTGAACTCGGGGTGGAACTGGCAGCCGACGAACCACGGATGGTCCGGGATCTCGACGATCTCGACCAGGCGCGAGTCCAGCGACCAGCCCGAGAAGCGCATGCCGGCATCCTTCATCGCATCGCAGTAGCGATTATTGAACTCGTAACGATGGCGATGGCGCTCGCGCACCTGCGGCGTGCCATAGGTGGCGCGCGCCAGACTGCCCGGCTCCAGGCGACAGTGTTGTCCGCCGAGGCGCATGGTGCCGCCCTTGTCGGAGTCCGCGCTGCGCGTCTCGCGCTTGCCCTGCTCGCTCTGCCATTCGGTGATCAGGGCGATCACCGGATGCGGCGTGTCGGCGAGGAACTCGGTGCTGTGCGCGCCCTCGAGCCGGGCGACGTTGCGCGCGTACTCGATCACGGCGACCTGCATGCCGAGGCAGATGCCCAGGTAGGGGATACGCTGCTTGCGCGCATAGCCGACCGCCGCGATCTTGCCCTCGATCCCGCGCTCGCCGAAACCGCCGGGCACCAGCACCGCATCCAGTCCATCGAGGCAACCGGGGCCTTGGGTCTCGATCTCTTCGGCGTCGAGGTAGCGGATCTTGACCCGGGTGCGGGTGTGCACGCCGGCGTGGATCAGCGCCTCGGAGAGCGATTTGTAGGCCTCGGTCAACCCCATGTACTTGCCGACCATGCCGATGGTGACCGCCTCGCGCGGATGCTCGAGCCCGTCCAGCACCCCCTGCCATTCGCCGAGATCGGCCTCGGGCACCTCGAGCCGGAACTGATGCACCGCCAACGCATCCAGCTCCTGGGCGTGCAGCAGCATCGGGATGCGGTAGATGTGATCGGCGTCGATGGCCGAGATCACCGCGCGCTCGGGGACATTGGTGAAGAGCGCGATCTTACGCCGCTCCTCGTCGGGCAGATCGCGTTCGGCCCGACAGAGCAGGATGTCGGGCTGGATACCGATCGAACGCAGCTCCTTGACCGAGTGCTGGGTCGGCTTGGTCTTGATCTCGCCGGCGGCCGGGATAAAGGGCACCAAAGTCAGATGCATGAACAGCGCGTTGTCGACCCCGAGTTCGACGCGCATCTGGCGGATCGCCTCGAGGAACGGCAGCGACTCGATGTCGCCGACGGTACCGCCGATCTCGACGATGGCGATGTCGGCATCGCCGGCGCCGAGCCGGATCGCCTCCTTGATCTCATCGGTGATGTGCGGGATCACCTGCACGGTGCGACCGAGGTAGTCACCGCGGCGCTCCTTGCGGATCACGCTCTCGTAGATCTGGCCGGTGGTGAAGTTGTTGTTGCGCCCCATGCGGGTGCGCAGGAAGCGTTCGTAGTGACCGAGATCGAGATCGGTCTCGGCGCCATCGTCGGTGACATAGACCTCCCCATGCTGAAACGGGCTCATGGTGCCCGGATCGACATTGATGTAGGGGTCGAGTTTGATCATGGTCACCTTGAGACCGCGTGCTTCGAGCAGCGCGGCCAGGGAGGCGGACGCAATACCTTTGCCGAGCGACGAGACGACGCCGCCGGTAACGAAAATATACTTGGGCATGACCTGAACAGGCAGACGACTTGGGTCTGGATAGGATACCCCTCTCACGGTAGCAAAATGGCCCCGACCTCACAATTCTCGCCTTGATCCAGCGCACACTTCACAAGCCTCCGGTCGACACGTATACTGGCCAATGTTCGTATCCATACGGACCTCAAGCTCAACGGACCTCAAGCTCAGTTCGACCCGGGTCGTACGCGAACCTTGCGCGATCTTGAGCCTGAATCGATTCACCACCCTTCGGAGCATCGCCAAATGAATAAATTTGCAAAGATTATGGGTATCGCGACCATCGCCACGAGCGCCGCCTTCACGATGAGCGCGGCTCAGGCTTGGTGGGGGCCCGGTTACGGCGGTCCTGGCTACGGCGGCCCTGGTTACGGCAACGGCTGGGGTGACGGCATGGGCGACATGTTCAGCGACATGCTCGGTGACGGCTACGGCGACTTCAACATGAGCATGAGCGGTGGCGGTCGTGGCTACGGCCGCGGGCGTGGAAATGGCTATGGGCGTGGTTACGGTCACGGCTATGGTCATCCGTACAGCGGTTATGGCTACCCAGGCTATGGCTATCCGGGCTACGGCTATGGCGCACCTTACGGCATGCCCTATGGCGCTCCGATGGCTCCCGCCGCTCCGGCTGCTCCAGAGGCCAAGTAAGACAGCGGCATGACCGCTGGTTGCGAAAGCCGCGCTTCGGCGCGGCTTTTTTGTATTCGGGCGAGCACTCCTCCAAGGTTCCCAAGCCGGATCGACCTTCCCTTCCTGAGGTCGCCCCAATCCTCGCCAAGCTCGATCTATTCCATCGCTCAGTACGCGTGTATGTAAATCATATTGACGCTTGATGCATGTCAACTTGAGTTGCAGAATACAACCAAACCACACACTGGAACCTTGCCTTGACTCAGCGAAAAGTAATCTCGTTCGACACGATCCGAGTCGCCTGCAAGAACTGCTCTCTGTCGCAGCTCTGTCTACCGATGGGCCTGGCGGCGGAAGATGTCGAGCGACTCGACTCGATCATCAAGCGCTCTCGGCCCCTGCATCGCGGTGACCATCTGTTCCGTGGTGGCGAGCGCTTCCGCTCCCTCTACGTGGTCAAGACCGGCTCGGTGAAGACCTACGCGCCGAGCGAGGAAGGCGGCGAGCAGGTCCTCGGCTTCCATCTCCCTGGCGAGATCATCGGCCTCGACGCGATCGACAAATCCTGTCACGCCTGCTCGGCCAAGGTGCTCGAGACCTCGGCCATCTGCGAAGTGCCCTTCCAGCGCTTCGAGGAGCTGGCAACCTCGATCCCCTCGCTGCAACACCAGATGTATCGGTTGCTGAGCAAGGAGATCGGACAGGATGCCGACATGCTCCTGCTGCTCGGCAAGAAAAACGCCGAGGAACGGCTTGCGGCCTTCCTCAGCAGCATGTCCAGCCGTTTGAGCAAGCGCGGCCTCTCGCCAACCGACTTCTACCTGAGCATGTCGCGCCATGAGATCGGCAGCTATCTGGGGTTGGCGGTCGAGACCGTGAGTCGTCTCTTCACCCGTTTTCAGGAAGATGGACTGCTGCGCGTCGATCGCAAACATGTCGAGGTGCTGAATCTTCCGGCGCTGGAGATGATGGCTGGCTCCGCCCCCTCTAGCACGCACAAGCAACGCTCGAATTGAGCCCCTGACGCTCGGACCCAGGGCTCCAAATCTCAGTCTGATCGTCGTTCAGTCGGTCAGCGAGCGCCAGACGCAGCCACCCGCGCTTGCGGCGCCGATCGCCTGCAGACGTTCGCGATGCGCCATGAGTTCGGGCTCGCTCGCGCGTACCACGCGCAACGCTGGCCTATCCGCTCGTAGGCGCCGTGGGTTTACCTGCGTCTCGGCGTGCCCCCCTTGCTGCCCCCCCCCGCTCGCTTGATTCCCGAGCGCCAGCGCCACCTGCCCACCGGTCATCGCCAAGTAGACCTCGGCGAGAAGCTCGGCATCGAGCAATGCCCCGTGCAAATCCCGGTGTGCGTTGTTGATCTCGTAGCGCCGACAGAGGGCATCGAGGTTATTGCGCTGTCCTGGATGGCGTTTGCGCGCCAACGCCAGGGTATCGACCACGGTGCAGAGATCCTCGATGCGCGGCGCATCAGCACGCCATTGCCGCAGCTCGTGATTGAGGAAGCCGATATCAAAGGCGGCGTTATGGATCACCAGCTCGGCGCCGCGAAGATAGTCGATGAGCGCCTCGGCGATGTCGGCAAAGCGCGGCTTATCGGCGAGGAAGGCATTCGAGATCCCATGCACCGCGACCGCGCCAGCATCGATCTCGCGATCCGGTTGCAGATAGTGGTGGACATTGGCCTTGGTGAGCCGCCGCTCGATCACCTCGACACAGCCGATTTCGATGATCCGGTGGCCCTCGCTCGGCTCGAGTCCGGTGGTTTCGGTATCCAGTACCAGTTGTCGCATCGCTGTGTTCCCGCTTCTAATGAGGCTCAAGTGCGCGTTGGGAGGCCCCGGGGAATGCCTTTGTTGGCAAGCCGATCGGCCCGCTCGTTCTCGGCATGCCCGCTATGTCCGCGCACCCAGTGCCAGCGCACCCGATGACCGGCCAGCGCCCGATCCAAGCGTTGCCAGAGGTCTTGATTCTTGACCGGGGTGCGTTGCTTGGTCATCCAGCCGTTGCGCTTCCAGCCCTGCATCCAGCGCTCGACGCCATCGCGCACATAGCGTGAATCGACGGTCAGGATGACCTCGCTTTGGCGTTTGAGCACCTCGAGGGCCTGGATCACGGCCATCAGCTCCATACGATTGTTCGTCGTCTGTGCTTCCCCGCCAAACAGCTCCTTCTCGTGCGCGCCATAGCGCAGCAAGGCCCCCCAACCGCCCGGACCCGGATTGCCCTTGCAGGCGCCATCGGTGAACGCCTCCACGGCTGCTGGGGCCGGCGTTGGTGTGGGTGTCGCTGTGGGCGCTCGATGCGGGCCCATCGCCTGTGCAAAATGGCTATCGAGCATGGTTACTGATCCTGTTTCGTTAACAAACGCTAACGCGCACCCTCGATGAGGATGGGCGAATCCACCAAAGCCCGCAGGAAAATCCCACGGGCGCCATTCTCGTCGCGTTCCATTTCGATTCCGTTCGAGCGAATGACCTTTGCAGAACCGATGTTGACGACCTCGCCTGTCCAGCTCGCTGTCTTCGATGTGTACGCCTCGCAGACGCGCACCAGCGTCTTCCCACGTTCGATGCACTTCTGCTCTAGCCGTTGGCCGAACCGATA
>PWTO01000065.1 GCA_003562815.1 Chromatiaceae bacterium
CCAACTGGTCCGATCTCGATTATCTGGTCATCGATCTCCCCCCAGGCACCGGCGATACCCAGCTGACGCTGGCGCAAAAGGTGCCGGTCTCGGGCGCGGTCATCGTCACCACGCCGCAGGACATCGCCCTGCTCGACGCCCGCAAGGGGCTGAAGATGTTCCAGAAGGTCGAGGTGCCGGTGCTCGGCATCGTCGAGAACATGAGCATCCACATCTGCTCGAAGTGCGGTCACGAAGAGCACATCTTCGGCAAGGGCGGCGGCGAAAACATGTCACAGCAATACGGTGTCGACATGCTCGGCTCCCTGCCGCTCGATATCCAGATCCGTGAAGAGACCGACGGCGGCAAGCCGAGCGTGGTCGCGGACCCGGACTCGCGCATCAGCGAACTGTATCGCGAGATCGCCCGCAAGACCGCCGCCAAACTGTCCTTGCAGGCGAAGGACTACGCAGCCAAATTCCCGCGGATCGTGATCCAGAACAACTAACGCAGTCGTATCCGGCCTCATCATGAGGATATCTACCGCTGTTCGTGTTCGCGACGCTCGGCGGTAGACCTTCCCGCGCCCGCTGCGAGTCACGCCCTGACACAGTAGTCAATCTCCGTGGTGGCTCGGAGCGATCGCGAGGTGCGACAGTGTTGCCGCGACCTGACCACCGCCATCGCCGTTTCCAGCTCGGGTATTCGCCGAGTTCAAGACGCTGCAAACCGCTGCTGACTGTGCAATGATCGCCACGCCGAAGACCTCCTCAGGCACCGCCGAGGTCTTCGACGCACTGCCGGATAAGTCGACCGATGATCGGTAGCCCACTGTTTTTATTTTGAAAATGATGGTCTCGCTAGGCTTGTTGTCCTGGACTGCGATAGGGTTGTTGCGATGTCGCAACTAAATCGCTAGTTGTCTCTTTTTTCAAAAAAACTGTTGCGAGCTATCCCAGCCTAGTCTACTATTTCCGTTGCAAGGCACGATTGCGGAAGGTTGGTGCAATCTTTCGTCTTTTTCACAACACAGCGGAGATCAAGATGCAGAAAAAGCTTATCACCCTGGCCGCTCTCACCATGACGGCTCCGGCCGCCGTCATGGCCGAGGCGACCCTCTACGGTCGGTTGAATGCCTCAATCGACTATGCTGACGTCAAGAATGCGATCGGGACAAATTATGTGACCGATGGCGACGGCAGGAGAATGGTAGACGCCAACGGTAATCCGATCACGACCGGTGGCCAGAATTTTGAAGGCTGGGGTATCGCCAGCCAGGGTCAGTATATTCCCGGTGAGGGACGCGCGAACCGGATCGGGGTCAAGGGCTCCGAGGATCTCGGCAACGGGTTGAAGGCGGTCTATCAGATCGAACTCGGTCTGGAGTTGGGCGCGCAAGACAACAATGTCCTGAGCGGCGCCGATCGCATCAGCTATCGTAATACCTTCGTCGGTCTGGCCGGTGACTTCGGTACTGTGCTGGTCGGTCGTCATGACACCCCGCTGAAAATCTCCACAGGCAGGCTGGATCTGTTCGCCGATACCATGGCGGACTACAACGGCACCGTCGGGTTCGACGATCGCCGTGCCGACAACGTCATCGCCTACATCTCGCCAAACTTCTCCGGTTTCTCGTTTGCTGGTGCCATCGTTGCCGGTGGTGGCGCGACGGGCGGCTCGGGCGTGAATATCAACTCGGACTCGCTCGCGGGCGCCTGGTCACTCGCGGGTATCTACAGCAACGGTCCGTTCTATGGATCGGTCGCCTACGAGTCGCTGGACAAGGACATGTTCATGGACTCGGCGACCAGCCTGGCTGGCAGCAGCGCGTGCATCAATCCTGATGGCACCCGGACCCTGAGCTGCAACTACATCGGAGACTCGTACGATAAGTGGCGTATCGGTCTTGGCCTTCTGGACTTCAACGGCTTCACCCTGACCGGACTCTGGGAGCGTCAGGAGAATCTGCCAGCCGGTCAGCGGCGCACGGCCCTGACCACCATCAGACCCGATGGCACGATCGAGGTTGGTAGTGCAAGCCCATTCGAGAAACAGGATCTCTGGCAGATCCAAGCCGCTTACGCCTTCGGCAACAACACGGTGAAGGCGATGTACGGCTCGGTTGATCGTGGCGATTCAAAGGTGCTGGGCCGTACCCGTGACACCATTTCGCTCAACAATCTGGAGAGAGATCTCAAGGGCAACCGCTACACCTGGGCGATCGGTTTCGATCACAACTTCAGCAGGCGCACCAAGGCCTATGTGCTCTACACCCAGGTCGATGACGACCTGAATGGTGTGCCGGAGTATGCTGGCATCGAGTGGGACGGCTTCTCCGCTGGTGTGATTCACAGCTTCTGATTTCGATCAGTTGGGTTTGTGTTAAGAACGGGGCCTTCGGGCCCCGTTTTTCGTTGGGCCGCTGTGGTCCTGAACTCACCCTAAGACGGCGCAACCGATCCGTCAGAATCGAGAAGATTCATCCAGAGAGCTGAGCCTGCATGCGACTCCTTTTGCGTTTGTTCAAGTGGCTCACGATAACGATTGCGCTGCTGCTAGTCTTGGCAGCCGCGCTGATCTTGCTCCTGCGCTGGGTTGATCCGCCCACCTCGGCGTTCATGCTCCGTCACTGGCTCATGGCTGGTGCGCACGACAAGGACGGCGCTCAGCGGCTCTACCACGAATGGGTCGCGGCCGATCTGATCCCGCCCGAGGTCAAACTCGCGGTCATCGCCGCCGAGGACCAACGTTTTCCCACCCATGCCGGCTTCGACCTAGTGGAGCTGAATCAGGCGCTACGGGATTGGCGCAACGGCGGCGCGCTGCGCGGCGCCAGCACGCTCTCGCAACAGACCGCGAAGAACCTCTTCCTCTGGCCCGGCAGCGACTGGCTGCGCAAGACGCTGGAAGCCCCGCTGACTCTGCTGATCGAGCTGTTCTGGCCGAAGACGCGCATCCTCGAGGTCTATCTGAATATCGCTCAGTTCGGCCCGAAGACCTATGGGGTTGGGGCGGCGAGCTGGCGTTTCTTCAATCGCCCGGTCTCCACGCTCGGCACGCCCGAGGCGGTCTTGCTTGCCGCCGTGCTGCCGAATCCGACGC
>PWTO01000147.1 GCA_003562815.1 Chromatiaceae bacterium
AGGCGCAGCCCCGCGCGTTGCAGACAGTCACCGACCTGCGTGGCCAGCGTTGCAAGATCCTCACGCATGCGCGCCTCTCTTGTGGCCGACTCGATCATCATCAGTCTTATAGAATGCCACTTAACGACTGATCTTCAGGAGTCAATCATGTGCGATGAATCCATCCTCTGCGAGCACAATCCGCCTCCGGCCAAGCTCGAAGTCCTCGGCGTCGAGGACTGGCCGATCTGGAAGAAGGAACCTTCCCGCTTCGAGTGGACCTATCACCAGCAAGAGACCTGCTATGTGGTGCGCGGCAAGTTCAGCGTCACGCCCGTAGGCGGCGAACCCGAGCACTTCAAGCGTGGCGATCTGATCACCTTCCCGGTCGGCATGCGCTGCACCTGGGAGATCACCGCTGCGGTCGAGAAGCACTATCGTTTGGATTAAAGGCGATAGGATGGCCGGTTAGCCGGCCATGCTGCCGGACTGATAGCCGGCCAGATCCATGGAGACATACCGAAAACCGAAGCGCTGGATGCCTTCGATCACCGCGCCCGCATCGCTGAGCAGGCGCTCGCGCTGCACCGGGGCGACTTCGATGCGGGCGAGGTCGCCGTGGCAGCGCACCCGCACCCAGGTGTACCCCAACTGGGTCAAAAAACGCTCGGCCTCCTCGATGCGCTGCAGCTGATCCATCGACACCCTGACATTGAAGCCGATGCGCGTGAGCAAGCAAGCTGTGGTCGGTTTATGCCAGGTTGGCAGATCCAGCTCGCGCGCCATCTGGCGCACGGCGGCCTTGTCGATCCCGGCCTCGATGAAGGGGCTGCGAATCCCGAGTTCGCGCAGCGCGCGCAAGCCCGGGCACTGTTCGTCGGCATCGTCGGTGTTGCTACCGTCGAGCAGGCTGGCGAAGCCATACTCGGCCGCACTCTCCAACAGTTGGCCGTACATCGCGCGTTTACAGCGATAGCAGCGGTCGGCTGGGTTGTGCTCCATGCCCTCGGGCATGGGGATCTCGACCAGCTCATGGCGAACCGCCAGCTTGGTGGTCAAGGCGACCGCGTCACCGATCTCCTGGCGCACCATGTAGGGCGTTACCGCCGTCAGCGCGATCACGCGCTCGGCGCCGAGCTGCTTGCGCGCCAGGGCCAACAACAGGGTGCTGTCGGCGCCCCCCGAGAAGGCCACTGCGGTCGTCTCCAATCCTTCAAGCTGCTCGATCAGCGCACCATGGGTGTGCTCCATCGCGCTCCTCCTCTCTGGTTCCCTGGGGTGTTTACGCGCGCCCCAGCGCATTGGCTCGGGTTCGTTATCGATGCAATCGGGCGACGAGTATACGCCGTTCAAGCGCTTGCGCCCGCCGAAGCACAGGCGCACCGTGCCGTTGGCGTGATCGGCCTTCAGGCGCGCGAGCCGGTCCTTCAGCGTCGCGAGTCGGCGCTGCTGCTGGTGGCGTTTGGCGCTTAAGCGCCGGCGCTCATCGGGCTCCAGCGATTTGGCGAGGCGTTTCTCAAGCGTGGCGATGAAATGCCTGAGATAATCAAAATAATCTGCCCTTATCTCAGCCATGTTCACGCCGTCGACGCCAGTGCGGGCGAACCCGTTCTTACCTGACTCTTGCGTGCGTTTAAGGTCTCGCCTGAGCGCGTCGCGACCATGATTGGCACTTGGTTATCGTGCCTGAACGAACCTTAAAGAGCCGCTCAAGGGCTGTCAAGCTGTCGAGAAAATATAAGGTTTTCATAGAAAAATGCAGATTATGGACATCAGTTACATGCCCTCGAGCGGCACCTGCGCTCGGCCGAGATCCATCTGCTGTCGGCCGAGAACCATTTGACCTATAACCCGCTGCTGCCCGAAGTGGTCGGCGCCTCTGAGCACGGACCATACCGTGGGCACCACGCAGCAGATTGATTTAACAGTATAAGAACGCATCCGACCACCGGTTGGCACACTGGTGCTACACTCTACCCAGTGTCAAGGAGCTTGAGTTGGAAGGCTTGCTGCGTCAACCAAGTCAGGGTCAGTCCGGTTCAATGATATTTGGTTAGGTTTTTAGAGGGGAAGCACTCATGTCCAACGTCTCGCAGATTTACGCCAAGGCCGTCATGCAGGAACTGGCTGGCGAAGGGATCGAGCTGAACGACAGCTTGCAGGGCATCTTTACGCGCATTCTCAGCCGCCAGGTGATCGTTGAAGACGACGGCACCGTGGGCGGCGTCACCAGCGCCTTCGACAGTCTTGCGCCAGTGTTCACCTTTGTCGCGACATCGCCCGAGAACCGGGGCGCGATCGCCAGTCCCTTCGACTATCAAGCGCTCCTGGAGGCCGCGAAAAACCCAGTGCTGCGCCTTGACGCTGACGCCTCCCACGAGCTGGACATGGCCGTTGCCCAGGCCTTTGGAGGGGTTCGCGGAGCCGGCGACCTGACCCTGAACGTGCCCGCAGGCATGACCCTAGAGGCTGCGCGGACGCTCGCTCTGGACCTCGATGGCAATCTGACCGTGCGCTTCCAGGGAGAAGATCAGGTGCTGACCTTGTCTCCCGACAGTTCGCTCCTGCTCAACGGCGGGACGCTGAACGTCCAAAACGGCACGCTCAACCTCACGCAGCTTGCAGACGACGCCTTTACTGGCGTGGAGGCCATCGACATCGCCTCCAGTGTCGTGCTCACCGTGCCGCAACTGCGCGCACTATCCGGCACGATTAACGGCAGCGCGGATGGCCGTATCGAAATCATCGTCAGGAGCGAGGAAGAAGCGCAGGAAGCCGAAGCGCTGATCCTGGACAAGGTGGACAATGATTTCCTCACCGTCATCGTGCCGAGCGCGGATGTGCCGCAAGCGAGTCGAGATGCGCTGTATCAGTCCATTGAGATCGTCGTGATGAGCTTGAGCACTAATCCGCTAAATCCTCAAAAGGTGGAGGCGTCGCTGCCGCCACCGCCGCTGACGGCGTTTAGGGTCGTTTACGATGGTAGTGCTAAGGAGATTAGCTTCGTAAATGCGGTTGAAGAGGTGATTGAGGTTGACAGTTGGTTAAGACAAGATCCTGTTTCTAGCCCTGATGAGCCTTATAGGCTTCTATTCACCA
>PWTO01000132.1 GCA_003562815.1 Chromatiaceae bacterium
CCCAACGCCGCGCGGCGCACCCTGAACGACGTCCGCCCGGGCGGGCGCGTGCGCATCCAATGTCACCAATCCACTGGCGCGGTGCGCCAGCGCTTGATGGACCTCGGCCTGATGCCGAATGTCGTGGTGACGGTGGTGCGCAGCGCACCGCTCAATGATCCGATCGAACTCAAGCTGGATGCCTCCAACATCACGCTGCGACGCCGCGAAGCCATCACCATCGAGGTGACTCGCGAGGAGACTGCGCAATGACCAAGCGCGATGGGGTGCTGGTTGCCCTGGCGGGCCAGCAGAACGCCGGCAAATCGACCCTGTTCAATGTGTTGACGGGCGCCCGCCAGCATGTGGCCAACTATCCGGGCGTGACCGTCGATAAGAAGTACGGCCAGTACCGCGATGCGCTCGGCCGCGTCTACACCGTGGATCTGCCGGGCACCTACAGCCTGACCTCGTTCTCGCTCGAGGAACGGGTGGCGCGTGAGTTCCTGCTCGGCGATCGGCCCGATGTCGCGGTCAACGTGGTCGATGCCTCCAATCTGCGCCGCTCCCTGCATCTGACAGTCCAGATCCTGGAGATGGAACTGCCCTCGGTGTTGGCGCTGAACATGATGGACGTGGCCGAGGGGCGCGGCATTTGCATCGATGAGCAGCGCCTGTCCGAGCGGCTGCAGTTGCCGGTCGTGGCCACCGTCGGGCGCAAAGGGCAGGGCCGCGAGGCGCTGCGCGAGGCCGTGCGCGCCGAGGCGACGCGGCAGATCGAAACCCCGACGCCGCCGCCGGTGCTGGTCGACTATGGCGCGCTCGAGCCGGTCATCGCCCAAGTGCAACAACGCCTGGCGCCGTTCAAGGCCCTTGCCGATCTACCGCAGCGCTGGCTCGCGATTGAACTGCTCGAGGGTGACAGCCAAGCGCTCAGCATCCTGATCGAGCGGCTTGGGGAGTCGGCGGCACGGCCGCTGCGCGAGGCCGTGGGTGCGTTCATCGCCGACTTCGAGCAGCGTCAAGGGATGGAGATGAGCGACTATGTCGTCGGCTGCCGGGATCGGGCCATTGAGCGGCTGCTGGAGGGGGTCTTGACCGGGACCGAGGGCCATCGTAAGACCCTCACCGACCGCGTCGATCGGGTCGTGCTCAATCGCTGGCTGGCACCGGGCTTCCTGCTGCTGAGCGTATTCGCGATCTATCAGGTCTCGATCGTCTGGGGCTACGAGCTGACCAACGTCACCTGGCCCTACCTGGCCAAGGGGCGCGAACTCATCGCCAGCGTGCTGCCGAGCGCGCATTTCCTGGTCGATCCCTATGTGCGCTCGCTCGGGCTCTGGCTGGTCGATTCGGCCAACACCCTACTCAACTATGTGCCGATCTTCATTATCCTGTTCGCCTGCATCGCCATCGTCGAGGATTCGGGCTACATGGCCCGCATCGCCTTCATTCTCGATAAGGTGCTGCATCGCTTCGGCCTGCACGGCCAGAGCACGCTGCCGCTGATCCTCGGCGGCGTCTTCGCCGGTGGCTGTGCCGTGCCCGGCGTCATGGCGACCAAGGGCATCCCGGACAATCGCGCGCGCATGGCGACCATCTTCACCGTGCCGTTCATGAACTGCCTGGCCAAGGTGCCGCTCTACACGCTGCTGCTCGGGATCTTCTTCGTTGAGCACAAGTCGCTGATGATGTTCTACATCTCGACCATGACCATCGTCTTCGCGCTGCTCGTGGCCAAGCTGCTGACCAAGACCGTGCTCCGCGGCCATGAGACCTCGCCGTTTGTGATGGAGCTGCCGCACTACCATCTGCCCACCTTCACCGGCGTCGCGCGGCGCGCGCTCGAGCGCACCTGGCAGTACATCAAGAAGGTCGGCACCGTAGTGCTGGCGGTCGCGGTGGTGGTGTTCGTGCTGCTGCATCTGCCGGGCCTGCCGGAGGCGCGCAAGGCCCATTTCGCGCAGGAGGCCGAGGCCGCCATAGAACGCTTCGATGAAGCGCTGGCCGACAATCCCTATCGCGAGATCGCCACCGGCGCCCATCTGATCCCGCTCATCAACTATTACACCGATTACCGCCGCGCGCGCTTGAACGTTACCAGTGCCGCCGGCGCGGAGCGGGTTGCCGCGACCTTCCAGGCGCGCAATGCGGACTTCTACACCCTGGTGCAGGCGCCTCGGGATGATCGCGACGCGCGCGAGGCGAACCGGGCCTTGCGCAGCCTCGCCCAAGAGCGGCAGTCGCTGCGTCTGCAGATGCGCGAGGAGCGCATCACGCATTCGATCCTTGGCACCATCGGCCGCAGCATGGAGCCGGTCACCCAGTTCGCCGGTTTCGATTGGAAGATCAATGTCGCGCTCCTGGCCTCGTTTGCCGCGCGTGAAAGCAGCGTTGCGACCCTAGGCGTGCTGTTCCAGCAGGGCGACGAACAAAACCAGACGCTCGAGGAGCGCATGGGGCAGGAGACCCGCGCGGGCGGTGCGACCTCGTTGCTGGCCGTCTCGATGATCCTGTTCTTCGCCCTCTATCCGCCCTGTCTGGCCACTACCATGATGGTCAAGGTGCAGACCGGCTCCTACCAATGGATGGCCTTCTCGATCATCTTCCCCACCATCCTTGGTCTGTCCGTCGCAAGCGCGGTCTACAGTATCGGCACGGCGGTGGGCGCCACCGGCATCGAGGCGATGTCGGCGGTCTATTGGGGCGCCTTCGTGCTGCTGCTGATCGTGGGTCTGTTCAGTGACCGCAAGGCGAGCCGGCTGCTGCGGCAACGGTTCTCGGAAGGATGAGCAACACCGTGCCTGAATCCACGCAGCATGAGTCAACCCAACAGGCTCAAGCGCAGAGTCTGCAGACCACGGCCGATCAGGCTCCGGTCGTGCGTACCGAGCCACCGCTCACGCTGATCGATGCCGGAATCGTTGCGCTGGTCCTAGTCCTGGCCCTTGGGTATCTCTACCGACAGCTCTGGCGCAAGCGCGGCGCCTGTGGTGGCTGCGCTAAAGGGGCTGGGGGAGGCTGCGCGGTGCAGCCACCACAGATCAACCGGGTTCCGGTTGAGTCCGTTCGCGAGCGTTCCTA
>PWTO01000113.1 GCA_003562815.1 Chromatiaceae bacterium
CCACCGTCCCCTGGCGGTCCCTACAGGCGCAAGACCAGCCTTGGTGGCACTGGCCGCTCGAGCGGCGCCTGGCGCAACTGCTCATGGTCGGGTTTCGCGGTGCCGACCTCAGTGCTGATGATCCCATCGTGCGCGATCTGCTGGTGCACCGCCTTGGCGGGGTCGTGCTGTTCGATCGCGATGGCCGCAACATCCGCTCGCCGCAGCAACTGCGCGCCCTGACCCGAACCCTCTCGGCACTCAGCCCAACACCGCTGCTCATCGGTGTCGATCAGGAAGGTGGGCGCGTCGCGCGCCTGAAGCCGCGTGACGGCTTTCCAGCCACGGTCTCCGCCCAATCGCTCGGCCAACGCGATGATCCGGCACAGACCGAGCGCGCGGCTGACGCCATCGCCCAGACGCTGGCGAACAATGGCCTGAACCTCAACTTCGCCCCCGTGGTCGATCTCAACAGCCGCCCCGACAACCCGATCATTGGCCGTCTCGAGCGCAGCTTCTCGGCCTATCCGCACCAGGTCGTGCAGCACGCGGCTGCCGTGGTCAGGGCGCAGCAACGCCGAGGCATCATCAGCACGCTGAAGCACTTCCCTGGTCATGGCAGCGCCTGGGCCGATTCGCACACCGAGGTCGTCGATGTCACTCACAGCTGGTCGGCGCAGGAACTCATCCCCTATGCCCAACTGATCCAGGCCGGCTATCGCGACCTGATCATGACCGCCCACATCCGCAACGCGCGCATCGACCCCCGGCATCCGGCCACGCTCTCCTGGCCGACCCTCACCGGCCTGCTGCGCCAGCGACTCGGCTTTCGCGGCGTGGTGATCAGCGACGATCTGCAGATGGACGCCATCGCCGAGCACAACAGCCCCAGCGAGGCCCTGATCGGCGCCCTGAATGCCGGTGTCGATCTCCTGCTCATCGCCAACCACCGTCCCTATGACCCGGATCGGGTGCCGAAGACGCTCGTCATCCTGCGCCAGGCGATCGTGGACGGGCGGCTGCGTCTCTCGCGGATCAACGCCGCCTGTGCCCGTGTCATGGCCCTGAAAGCCCGCTACCGCTGGCCAGTTCACTAAAGCATCGAGCCTGACACAACAACAGGCCACCCCGACAATGCCGGGGTGGCCTGTGCAAAGACGCTCAGGGCTAATGGCACCGTGCAGGTGCCGTCAGCCGGTTCAATGGGGCCTCAGAAGTCGCGCTCTTCTGCCATGGCCTCGAGTCCACAGGGACCCAGCCGCCAATGACGGTCTTCATCGGCGTCCTGATCGCACAACAGCGCGCTGTGCTGCTGCGCGTCCACCCTGATCTAGGGAAAGGGCACTGTCATTGGTCCACTCGATGCCGATCAGAAACCCCTGCAGGCGCTCGAGTGATTCAGACACCACGATGATCTGGGCCATCTCAGAGCAATCCCCGCTGTGCCATCGAGCAGCCACCCTCGCGCCCCACCACCAGGTGATCGAGCAGGCGGATATCGAACAGCTCAAGACACTCGCGCAGGCGCTTGGTGATGGCGATATCCGCACCGCTCGGGGTTGGGTCACCGCTGGGATGGTTATGCGCGATCAGACAGGCGGCGGCATTCAGCGATAAGGCCATCTGGGCCACCACGCGCGGATACACAGTGCAGCCGTCGAGGGTGCCCTGGAACAGCTCTCGGATCTCGATGATGCGGTGGCGTGAATCAAGGAAGGCGCAAACAAAACACTCACGCGGTTCGCGCGCAAGCGCTAGGCGGAAATAGCGCAGACTGACCTCCGGGTCGGTCAGGGTGACATAGGCCGCCGAGGGCTCCAGCACCTGCAGGGCCAGTGCGATGACGCTGTCGCGCTCAGGATCGCTCAGATCGGTCGCGGTCAGTGGGGCGAAGCGGTCATCGGCCGCGGTCTGTTGGGAAGCAGGCGAGCGAGGCTTGCGGCGAATGGACGTAGACGTAGATGCGTTCATCAGATCGGCTCCGATGGTAAAGAGAAGGCATCGCGCCAACTGCTCGGAAAAGCGCAGCACGATGCGTGGGTTGACATGAGGAAGCGCCTGCAGCGCAGCGCGAAAGGCGAAAGCCGCAGCGCGCAGCACCGCCTCAGGCGGCGTGGGACAGGGATCGATCCTGGCGTTGCCGCCAGACATCCGCCCAATCGAGACTCTTGGCCCCGTCAGGAATCGGCCCGGGTGGCAGGGCCAGTCGCACAACGACGCTGCCGAGCAGCCGAATACGCAGGGCTTCAGCCGCGCGCAGACCCGCGCCGGACCGGTCGCGATCGGCCCAGACCGTCAACTGCTCGACGCCAGGTGGTGGCCGAAAACGCTCGAGCAGCGTTGCCGACACACAGGACCAGACCGGCAGGCCACTCAGGGCAGCGGCGGCCAGTGCCGTCTCGAGTCCTTCGGCAATACCGAGCATCCGGTCTGGTGCCGCCAGGCGGATCGCACCGCCGGCCAGCACACCCGATGCCGCCGCGGGCATCAGCTTTCGGGGGCAGGGCACCTCGGCCTTGCCTTGGCCATCGGCGCGCAGATAGGTGCGATGCAGCGTCAGCGCCCGGCCATCGGCGGCACAGACCCGTGCGAGCAGGGCCGGAAAGCGCCCGAGACAGCGTTGATGCCCCTCGGCATCCCCGTGCCAATAGGCCAGTGCCGGATGCAACCGGACCACCCGCGCATCCAGTGCGACAGTTTCCAAACCGCGCCACGCCAGGTAGTCCCGCAGCGGCTCGGCCTCAGGATGATCTGGCGACAACGCCTCGGACCAGACCCGATGCAGCTGGGATCGGGCACGCTGCAGATCGGCATTCGTGTGACCGATCAGCGTAGGGCGACGCCTTGGTGCCGTCTCGGACGCTCGGGTCAGCACGGCACCGGAAACACACCCGAGCACGGCCGCGACCTGCCGGGATTCGCTCAGATTCATTCCCAGCACCACGTCGGCATGCGCGTTCATTCGGCTGCACTGATCGAGGGCCGCGCGCAGATCTTCGCGGGGCCGCTTGGCCGGGTCGGTCAGATCGATGAAGATCAGCCGCCGCCGGCCGGCCACGGTGGGACCGACGCTGG
>PWTO01000056.1 GCA_003562815.1 Chromatiaceae bacterium
ACCGACATCGACACCGAGGCCCTGGCCAAGGCGCGCGCGGGCATTTATCCGCTCGAACAGGTGCATAAGATGGATGAGGCGCGCATCAAGCGCTTCTTCCAGCGCGGCACCGGGAGCCAGGCCGGGCTCGCGCGCGTGCGCCCCGAGCTGCGCAATATGGTGGAATTCGAGGTGCTCAATCTGCTCGCCCCTGGATGGACGATCAAAGGGCCCTTCGATGCGATTTTCTGCCGCAACACCATGATCTATTTTGACAAGCCAACCCAAGCCCGTATTCTTGAGCGCTTTGCGCCTTTGCTGAAACCGGATGGTTTGCTGTTTGCCGGCCATTCCGAGAACTTCTCCTATATCAGCCAGGCCTTCCGGTTGCGCGGGCAAACCATCTATACCCGGGCTTGAGAGTCAGGGGAGACCAGAGGAGATCGACCTTGAGTTCAGCCAAGATAAAGGTTCTCTGCGTCGATGACTCGGCGCTGATTCGCGATCTGCTCAGTGAGATCATCGGCAGTCAGCCCGATATGGAGGTCGTCGCCGTGGCCTCGGACCCGATCGTGGCGCGGGATCTGATCAAGCAACACAATCCCGATGTGCTCACGCTCGATGTCGAGATGCCGCGCATGGATGGGCTCGATTTTCTCGAACGCCTGATGCGCCTGCGCCCGATGCCGGTGCTCATGGTCTCGTCGCTGACCCAGGCCGGCTCGGAGGTGACCATGCGCGCGCTCGAGCTGGGCGCGCTGGATTTCGTCGCCAAGCCCTCGCTCGGCATCCGCCGTGGCATGCTGAGCTATACCGAGGAGATCACCGAGAAGATCCGCGCCGCCGCCCACTCGCATCCGCGCCAAGCGCTGCATCGCAACGACCCACCGCCGGTGCGGCTCAAAGCGCCGATCATTTCCAGCGAAAAGCTGCTCATCATCGGCGCCTCGACCGGCGGCACCGAGGCCATCCGTCGGGTCTTGGAGCCCTTGCCGGCCAGCAGCCCAGGCATTCTGATCACCCAGCACATGCCGGGCGGCTTTACGCGCTCGTTCGCCGAGCGGCTCGACCGGCTCAGCCAGATCGCGGTCAAGGAGGCGGAAGACGGCGAGCGCGTGCTCCCAGGGCATGCCTACATCGCCCCAGGCGGGCAACATCTGATGCTGGCCCGCAGTGGCGCGAACTATGTGGCCAGGCTCGATGAGAGCCCGCCGGTGAACCGGCATCGCCCCTCGGTGGATGTGCTCTTTCATTCCGCCGCGCAGCATGCCGGACGCAATGCGATTGGGGTCATCCTCACCGGCATGGGCAAGGATGGCGCCGCCGGCCTGCTGGAGATGCGCAACGCCGGGGCGCCGACCATCGCCCAGGATGAGGCCAGTTGCGTGGTCTTCGGCATGCCGCGCGAGGCCATCGCGCTGGGTGGAGCGAGCGAGGTGGTGACGCTCGAAGCGATCGCACCACGGCTCATGGAATTGGCTGCCGCCTCCGGCCGCGCGCAGCGGGTCTGAGCCCTTTTTTGGACTCGGTTCGACGATCACAACCTTAAAGGATGCCCTGGATGTTGACACAGATGAAAATTGCCACCCAGCTCAGCCTGCTGGTCGGTGTATTGGCCGCCGCTTTGATCGCGCTGGGTGTGCTGGGACTGTACGGACAACAGGCGGCCGTGCAAGGGCTCAACACCGTGTACGAGGACCGCGTGGTGCCACTGCGGCAACTTGAGTCCATCGTGCAAGATTATGCGGTCAATATCGTCGATTCATCGCACAAAGTGAATGATGGGATGCTGAGCTGGTCGCAGGGGCGGGAGAATATCGCCACCGCGCTCGCGAGGATCAACGCGGCCTGGGAGGCCTATCTGAAGACCAACTTGGTGCCACAAGAGCAGCGCCTGGTCGATGAGATGCGGCCACTGCTGGCGCAGGCGGAGCCGGCCCTGGCCAGGCTGCAAGCCATCCTGCAACGCCAAGACAGCGACGCGCTCGAACAGTTCTTGGTCGATACGCTCTATCCCACCATCGACCCCATCGCAACCGGCTTTCATGCCTTGATGGACGTACAACTCGAGGTGGCCGAGGCCGCCTATCAGGAGGCCTCGCGTCAGTATCTGAACACCCGCAATATCACCCTCATTGCCTTAGTGGTGGTGGTGCTCGGTAGCATCCTGCTGGCCTGGTTCATCATCGCCGGGATCAATCGCCAGCTGGGTGCCGAGCCCTATCAGGTGGCCGCGATCGCCAACCAGGTCGCCGATCAGGATCTGAGCCTGGAGATCCACACCAAGCCCAGCGACAGCAGCAGCGTGCTCGTGGCGATGAAGCGCATGGTGGCGCAATTGGCGAGCGTGATTGCCGAGGTACGCCAGAGCGTCCAGGCCATCCATGGCGGCGCGAGCGAGATTGCCACCGGTAACGCCGATCTCTCCTCGCGCACCGAGCAGCAGGCCTCAGCGCTGGCGCAGACCGCTTCGAGCATGGAGGAGCTGACCGCCACTGTCAGGCAAAACGCCGATAATGCGCGCCAAGCCAGTGGCCTTGCCCTAGAGGCGTCTTCCACCGCCGAGCGTGGGGGGGAGGTCGTGGGTCAAGTGGTGAAGACCATGCACGGTATCTCCGAGCGCTCCCAGCAGATCGCCGAGATCACCACTGTGATCGACTCCATCGCCTTCCAAACCAATATCCTGGCGCTCAACGCGTCGGTGGAAGCGGCGCGCGCGGGCGAACAGGGCCGCGGCTTTGCCGTGGTCGCCGGCGAAGTGCGCAACCTGGCCAGCCGCAGCGCCGACGCGGCCAAGGAAATTAAAACCCTGATCGAGGGCGCCGTCGCCCAGATTCAGGACGGCTCAACGCTGGCCGAGCGCGCAGGGGCGACCATGGAAGAAGTGGTTGGGGCGGTGCGCCGCGTCACTGATATCATGGACGAGATTTCGGCCGCTTCCCAAGAGCAGAGTCAGGGCATCGACCAGGTCAGCCAGGCCGTGGGCCAGATGGATCAGGTGACCCAGCAGAACGCGGCGCTGGTGCAGGAGGCCTCAGCCGCTGCCGCCTCCCTAGAGGAACAGGCGAACCACATGGAGCAAGCGATCTCGAAATTCCGTCTGAGCAAGACGGCACCGAAGGCTCGGGCGTTGCCTGCCGGCGCAAGCAGCCCGAGTTCCAGCCACAGCCCACGTCCGGCCGCGCTGCCCAAGTCCGCCCAACTGGAAGCCCCGCGTCAGCGGGAGCAGGCCGCAGCGACCGAAGACGAATGGGAAGCCTTTTAGCAACGCGTTGATAGAGGACTCTCGATGGTAGACAAGAACATTAGCTTCCTGGTGGTCGATGATTTTCCGACCATGCGCCGCATCGTGCGCAGCCTGCTCAAGGAGCTTGGCTTCACGAATGTCGAGGAGGCCGAGGATGGGCAGGACGCCCTGAACAAACTCAAGAGCGGTAACTTCAGCTTCGTGGTGGCGGACTGGAACATGCCCAATCTGGACGGCATGGAAATGCTCAAACAGATCCGGGCCGACGAGGGCCTCAAGCATCTGCCGGTCCTGATGGTGACCGCCGAGGCGAAGAAGGAGAACATCATCGCCGCCGCCCAGGCCGGCGCGAGTGGTTACGTGGTCAAGCCATTCACCGCCGCGACCCTCGACGAAAAACTCAACAAGATCTTCGAGAAGCTGGGCTGGTGACACCCGCGCGAGAACAGCCTGGGATGACAGGAGAGAAACGATGACCTCGACCATAAAGCCCGATGACGATCAGCAAGGCCTCGAGCAGCTGATCAACCGCATCGGTAGTCTGACGCGCATGTTGCGCGATAACATGCGCGAACTCGGGCTCGACAAGGAGATCGAAAAGGCCGCCGAGGCGATTCCCGATGCGCGCGATCGGCTCAACTATGTCGCCAACATGACCGAGCAGGCAGCGAATCGGGCACTCAATGCCATCGACCGCGCGCAGCCATTGCAGGATGAACTCAGCGCCCGCGCCAAGACCCTGGACGAACGCTGGAGCGACTGGTTCGCCGAGCCCAAGGAACTCACCGAGGCGCGCGAACTGGTCCAGGAGACGCGCGCTTTTCTCGTCGAGGTGCCAGAGAAGACCGACGCCACCAACAAGGAATTGCTCGACATCATGATGGCCCAGGACTTTCAGGACCTGACCGGCCAGGTGATCAAGAAGATGATGGAAGTCATCCACGAGATCGAGAGTCAGCTCGTCCAGGTCCTGATCGACAACGTGCCCGAGGGACAGGCGCGCGATCAGATGCAGCGCCGTGCCGATAGCAGCAAGCAAGCCGGCGCCGGCGCTGTCGGACGCGACGAGAGCCTGCTCAACGGCCCGCAGCTCGATCCCGAGGCCGCCGATGTCGTCGGCAATCAAGACCAAGTCGATGCGTTGCTCGACGAGCTTGGCTTCTGAGCCAGACGAGCGTTAGACGTCTTTTTTGCCCAATCATCCAGATTGCGGCACCGGTCACTATCGCTTAGGCCATCACTCGCGCACAATGGCGAGGATTCACCTGGGTGTTCCGTGAGCGGCCATGGCCGAAAACCAGAGCAGCGACCAAGAAAAAACCGAAGAACCCACCCCGCGACGCCTGGAAAAGGCGCGCGAGGAAGGCCAGGTTCCGCGTTCGCGTGAGTTGACGACTTTCGCGATGCTGCTCGCCGGCGTTGCGATCCTGTGGTTGGGGGGCGCGCTGATCTACGATCAGCTCGGCCTGATGATGGAGCAGGCGTTCCTGTTCGAGCGCCGCGAGGCGTTCGAGGTCCCCCCCATGATGGTCAAGGCGGCCGATATGGTTGAGCGCTCCCTGTTCACCATGATGCCGTTCTTCCTGTTGCTGGCGGTGGTGGCGCTGCTCTCGCCGGCATTATTGGGCGGCTGGTTGGTCTCGAGCAAATCGCTCCAACCGCAGTTGTCCAAGCTCAACCCCATGAAAGGCCTCAAGCGCATCCTGGGTGTGCAGGCGCTGGTCGAGTTGGCCAAGGCGATTGCCAAAGCGTTTTTGGTCGGCAGCGTGGCAGTGGCGTTCCTGGCCGCGACCCGTGGCGCCTACATCGATCTGATGAATCAGCCGATCCATCAGGCGATCGCCAGAACCCTAGAGCTGACCGCCATGGGGAGCGGGCTGATGGTGCTGACCTTACTGGTCGTGATCCTGATCGATGTGCCCTATCAGCTCTGGAGTCATACCAAGAAACTGCGCATGTCCAAGGACGAGGTCAAACGCGAACACAAAGAGTCGGAGGGCGACCCGCAGGTCAAGGCACGCATTCGCCAGCAACAGCAGGCCATGGCCCGCGGGCGCATGATGAGCAAGGTGCCGGCGGCGGACGTCATCATCACCAACCCGAACCACTACGCCGTCGCGCTCAGCTACGACGATCAGGGCATGGCCGCACCGCGACTGGTCGCTAAGGGCCTCGATCTGGTCGCCCTGCGCATCTGCGAGCTGGGCGATGCCCATGACATTCCACGCTTGGAGGCGCCGCCGTTGGCACGAGCACTCTATCGCTATGTCGATCTCGACGCCGAGATTCCGATGGCCCTGTACACAGCCGTGGCCGAGGTGATGGCCTGGGCCTTCCAGCTCCGACAGGCCAAGGCCGAAGGCGGTACGCCGCCACCGACGCCCCAGGATCTGCCGATCCCGGACGCGCTGCAGGTTCCGGCCCTCTCCTCTGAGGGCGAGGCACGGGTATGACGGCGTTCACCGCAATGCTCGAAAAACAGGCTTGGCTTGGCAATCTCCAGGTCAAGGTGCTCGCGGGGCCGGTGCTGATCTTGATGATCCTCGGCATGATGATCCTGCGTCTGCCGCCGTTCATCCTCGATCTGCTGTTCACCTTCAACATCGCCCTCGCGGTGATGGTGCTGCTGGTGAGCATGTTCACCCAGAAACCGCTGGATTTCGCCGCCTTTCCGGCGGTGCTGCTGTTCACCACCCTGCTGCGGCTGTCGCTGAACGTGGCCTCCACCCGGGTCATCCTGATGGAAGGTCATCAGGGCGGCGACAGCGCCGGTAAGGTCATCCAGGCCTTCGGCGAGTTCCTGGTCGGCGGCAATTTTGCCGTCGGCCTGGTGGTCTTTCTGATTCTGGTGATCATCAACTTCATGGTCATCACCAAGGGCGCCGGGCGTATCGCCGAGGTCGGCGCGCGCTTCATGCTCGATGCCATGCCGGGCAAGCAGATGGCCATCGATGCCGATCTCAACGCCGGCCTGATCGGCGAGGACGATGCCCGCCGCCGGCGCAGCGAAGTGGCCCAGGAGGCCGACTTCTATGGCTCGATGGATGGCGCCAGCAAATTCGTCCGCGGCGATGCCATGGCCGGCCTGGTCATCATGGGCATCAACATCATCGGCGGCCTGCTCATCGGCATGCTGCA
Source organism: Chromatiaceae bacterium (assembly GCA_003562815.1). Lineage (GTDB taxonomy): Bacteria > Pseudomonadota > Gammaproteobacteria > Chromatiales > Chromatiaceae > Lamprobacter. The sequence goes on from PWTO01000056.1 coordinate 6,365, forward strand.
GCATGACATGAGCTTTGGCGACGCCGGGCGCACCTACACCCTGATGACCATCGGCGATGGCCTGGTGGCGCAGATTCCGGCGTTGGTGATCTCCACCGCCGCCGGCGTCACCGTCTCGCGGGTCAACACCGAGCAGGATGTCGGCCAGCAGATGATCAGTCAGCTGTTCGTCAATCCGCAGGTGATGATCCTCGCCGCCGTGGTCATGGGCATGTTGGGCATGGTGCCGGGCATGCCGAATCTGGTCTTTCTCATCTTCACCGCCCTACTCGGCGGCTTGGCCTGGTATCTCCTGCACGAAAAGGAGAAGCTGCTGGTTGCACAGGCCGTGAGTAGCGCGCAGCCGGTGCCCACCCAGGAGGCGCCGGAAGCGAGCTGGGACGATGTGCAATTGGTCGATACCCTCGGGCTCGAGGTCGGTCATCGGCTGATTCCCCTGGTGGATCGACGCCAGAACGGCGAGCTGCTCGGCCGCATCAAGAGCGTGCGCAAGAAGTTCGCCCAGGATGTCGGCTTCCTGCCGCCGGTGGTGCATATCCGCGACAATCTGGAACTCGGGCCGAATGCCTATCTGGTCTCGCTCAAGTCTGCCGAGATCGGCCGCTCCGAGGTCTTTCCCGGACGCTGGCTGGCGATCGATCCCGGCCAGGTCTCCGGCAAGCTCGAGGGCACCCCGACGCAGGACCCGGCGTTCGGGCTGCCGGCGGTCTGGATCGACAGCAGCCAGCGCGAGCACGCCCAGGTCTATGGCTTTACCGTGGTGGACGCCAGCACCGTGGTCGCCACGCATCTGAACCATCTTCTGCATCGCCATGCCGCCGAGATGCTCGGGCGCGCCGAGGTGCAGAGTCTGCTCGATAAGCTCGGCGCCGAGCAGAAGAGTCTGGTCGAGGATGTGGTGCCCAAGCTGATCTCGCTGACGGCGTTTCAGCGCCTGCTGCAAAACCTCCTCGCCGAGGAGGTGCCGATCCGCGATCTGCGCAGCATCCTCGACACCCTGGCCGAACATGCGCCAAAACAACAGGATCTCGGCGAACTCACGGCGCTGGTGCGGATCGCGCTCGGACGCGCCATCGTCCAGCAGTGGTTCCCTGGCGAAAAGGAACTTCGGGTCATTGGCCTCGACGCGCAGCTCGAGCAGATCCTGATGCAGGCCATGAGCGGCAGCGGGGCGTTGGAGCCTGGACTCGCCGAGACCCTGATGCAGCAGGCCGAGAAGGCGCTGACGCGCCAGGAAGCCGGCGGCGATCCGCCGGTGTTGGTGGTCCAGCACAGCCTGCGCGCCGTGCTCGCACGCTTCTTGCGCCGGCGCCTGCGGCATCTGGTGGTGATGTCCCAGGCCGAGATCCCGGATGATCGTCTCCTGCGGGTGACCCAATTGATCGGAGGCAAATAGACCATGCGACGGCTCAACGACCCGCTCATCTTGGCCATGGCGCCGGCATTGCTACTGGCACTGCTGCTGGCATTGGCACCCTCGTTGGCGGCGGCGGCCGGCAGCTGGGTGGCCAACGCACCGTCAGTGCGGGTCGTCATGGCCGAGCGCGAGAGCCTCTCAAGCCCGCTGCGACCCCCGCCCGGCAGCGTGCACGAGGGCGAGATCCACAGCATCGTCTGGCGCTTCGTGCAACCGCCCGGCAGCGCCCTGAACGCGCGTCTGTGTCACGCGCACCGCTGCATGCCGCTGTCGGCCGCACGCGGCCAGAGCCAGGCCCTGGCGGGGTTGCCGGCGGACGCGGCGTTGCGTTTCCATTTCTCGCTCCTGCCGGGACAGCGACGGGCCGTGCGCGTCGAGGGGCTGCAGGTCATCGTCAATTACCGATAAGCGAGGGACGGAGCGGATTTGGGCGAATCGAATGTATACGGCGAAAGGCAAGATCGACCAACATGAACTCATCACGCAGTATCTGCCGCAGGTCCGTCGTCAAGCCTTGGCGCTGCAGGTGAAACTGCCGGCGAGCGTCGAGCTGGATGACCTGATCCAAGCCGGAACCCTGGGTCTGCTCGAGGCCCTGGGGCGTTTCGATGCCAGTCAGGGGGCGAGCTTCGCGACCTTTGCCAATCAGCGCATTCGCGGCGCCATGCTCGATGAGCTGCGCAGCCGCGACTGGCTACCGCGCAGCGTGCGCCGGCATGCGCGGGCCATGGATGAGGCGATTCAGCGGCTCGAACAGCAGTTCGGCCGCGCCCCGGAGGAACGCGAGATCGCCGCTGCACTCGAGATGGAGCTGACCGAATACCGCCAGTTGCTCAGCGATACCAACAATGGCCAGTTTCTACCCTTCGAGGAACTGATCCAGGACGGCATCGAGCCGGGCGCGGCCAACCGCCCCGCCGACCCATCCCTCAGCGCGCTGGTCGATGGCGAGCAGCGTGAGCGCTTGGTCGCGGCCATCGAGGCCCTGCCAGAACGCGAGAAGCTGATGATGGCGCTCTATTATCAGGAGGAACTCAACCTCAAGGAGGTTGGCGCCGTGCTGGGGGTGAGCGAGTCGCGCGTCTGTCAGCTGCACAGTCAGGCGCTCGGGCGTCTGCGCGCGCGGTTGCACGAGCCGTCCAATACAGGATAATTCTCACTCACTGTTTTCCGACGCCAGGGACTTATGAATCCATCCACCATCATCGGTATCCTCGCCAGCATCGTGCTGCTCGGTAGCGTGCTCTTCTTCGCCGCCGAATCGCCCGATAGTTTTCTCAATCTGCCCGGCTTAGCCATTGTGCTCGCCGGAACCATGGCTGCCACCTTCATCAGCTATCCGCTGCGCGAGGTGTTGCGGGTGGTCGGCCTGATCGGCGTCGTCTTTCGGCGCGAGAACACCTATGTTCGCGACGATATCAAGGAGTTGGTGGACATGTCCCGACTCTGGTTCAAGGGCGATGTGCGTGCGGTGGAGAAGGCGCTCTCGCAAACCCGCAATCCGTTCCTGCGCAGCGGCATTCAGCTCGTCATCTCCAACACCAAAGAGGAGGAGATCATCGACCTGCTGAGCTGGCGCATCGCCCGGCTCAAGGCGCGCGAGCACGCCGAAGCCCAAGTCTTTCACACCATGGCCACCTACGCCCCGGCCTTCGGCATGATCGGCACCCTGGTCGGTCTGGTGAATATGCTCGAGGTCATGGAGGCCGGCGAGTTGGAGATCATCGGGCCGCGCATGGCCGTCGCCCTGTTGACCACCTTCTATGGCATCCTGCTCGCCAACCTGGTGTTCAAGCCCTTCGCCGTGAAACTGGAGCGCCGCACCGAGGAGCGCTTGATCGCGATGAACATGGTCTTGGAAGGGATCTCGCTGATCACCAAGCGCCGTCTGCCCTCCTTCATCGAGGAGACGCTGAATTCGTTCATGGCCAAGCACCATGATGAGATCCGCGATCCGCGATAACCCGCAAACCCGTTAGGAGACTGCAACCATGGTTCAGCGCGCACGGGTCTCGATGCTCGAAAATCCGACCGGAAACTGCCAAAGCGAAAGTTGGCTGATCAGCTATCTCGATGTCCTGACGCTGCTGATCACACTGTTCGTGCTGCTGGTGTCGATGTTGGGCCAAGGCGAGGATGAGGATGGACGTAAGGCCACTGCGCCGGAAACGTACGCCGGCATGCCGTCCGCCGAACTCGGCCCCAGGGCAACCGGCATCCAGCCGCGCCACGATGGACTGCAGCCGCGCTTCCAGGGGTTGGAGTTGGAAGGCGTCAGCGTTGATGAAGGCGAACAAGGCATCACCCTGCGCATCGATGACAACCTCCTGTTCGCGAGCGGCCAGGCCGAGCTGACCGCAGGTGGCGGTGAGGTCATCAAGTCGCTGGTGCCGACGCTGGAGAGCTTCGATGGGCAGGTCTCGGTCGAGGGCCACACCGATAATATCCCGATCGCTACCGCCCGCTTCCCGTCCAACTGGGAGCTATCGACGGCGCGTGCGATCGCGGTGCTACGTTACCTGAGCGCGGCGGGCATCCCGGAAAGCCGGTTGCGCGCCATCGGTTATGCCGATACCCAACCCTTGGAAAGCAATGACACGCCGGAGGGGCGCGCCGCCAACCGCCGTGTCGAGCTGTTGTTGAAGCAAGTCCTTTAGCGCGATCCGCTGAAAACCATCCGCGTAAGACCGCTGAACGCCTCACCCGCCAGACCCCACACCATGCGCCTAAACCGCTTTCCGATTGGAGTCCGCATCGTTGCTGGTTTCATCGCCATGCTGCTGCTGGCGATCGCCATCATCGTGCCCTTTCTTCTCAACCGACTCGACGCGGTGATCCAGGAGGCCGAGCGGCGCGAGTTGCGCTCACTGCATGGCAATCTGGTGGCCGCGCTGGAGGCAGAGAGCCGCCGGGGCAGTGCCATGAGTACCCTGATCGCCGGCATCCCCGAGGTGCAGCATGCTTTCGCCGAGCGCCAGCGCGCACAGCTCGCAGACTGGTTCGTGCCCGGTTTCGATGCGCTGCAAGCGCGCCACGGCATCGCCCAGTTCCAGTTCCATTTGCCACCGGCGACTTCGTTCCTGCGCGTGCATGGCCCGGACAAGTTCGGCGACGACCTCACCGACATCCGCCAAACCATCATCGAGACCAACCGCAACCGCGCGCCCATCTCGGGGCTGGAGCGCGGCGTCTACGGACTCGGCATTCGCAGCCTGGTGCCGGTCGCCTGGCAGGGCGAGCATATCGGCTCGCTGGAGTTCGGCATGAGCTTCGGCCAAGACTTTTTCGAGCGCTTCCACGCCCAGTACGGCGCCGAAGCGGCGCTGCGTCTGCCCGATGGTGCCGGTTTCAGCACCTTTGCCTCGACCGTCGGCGAGCAGCCGCTGCTGAGCGCGCAGGCGCTGGCCGCAGCGCTCGACGGCGAGGAGCCGATCGAGCACGGCACCCATGCCGGCGTGCCATTGGCAGTGATGGGCGCGCTCGTGCGCGACTTCTCCGGGGAGCCGGCCGGGGTGCTCGAAGTGGCGTTCGACCGCTCTTCCTACCTCGAGCGCGCGGCCACCGCCGGCAACGCGGCCCTGCTCATCAGCGCCCTGACCTTGGGCGTCGGCGTGCTCTTGGCGCTGCTCATCGCCCGCACCATTACTCGGCCGATCACGCAGACCGCCGAGGCGATGGCCAATATTGCCGAGGGCGAAGGCGACCTGACCCGGCGCCTCGATGACAGCGGCCGCGATGAACTCAGCGAGCTGGCGCATCAATTCAATGCCTTCGTCTCGCGCATGCAGGCGACGCTGCAAGACGTCAGCAGGAGCGCGCGCGACGTCTTTCAAACCGCCGGTGCCAT
>PWTO01000212.1 GCA_003562815.1 Chromatiaceae bacterium
CTGGGACAAGAACTCGACGCCGCCGGCTGGGCGCTGCAACCAGACGATCAGGTCAGCCGTGGCGGCTGTCGCGTGACCAGTGCCAACGGCGAGCTAGACGCCACCTGGGAATCGCGCTGGGAGTCCGTGCGCCAGCAGGTGCGCGGGCGTTTAACATCGAGCGAGATCACGGCGGCGGCGCGCGAACTCAAGGCTGCGGCGGAGGCCAGGCCCGAGACATGAGCGCCCTCACCCACAGCCGGCAACCAACTCGCCTCAACGCACATCGCAAGCGCTGGGGCGACTCGCTGGCGCGGGTGCGTGCTCGTATCGAGGTCGCCCAGCCTTGGCGCACCAGCGGGCGAGTGATGCGCGCCACCGGGCTCATCATCGAAACGGTTGGACTCCAGGTGCCGCTCGGCGGCGGTTGCCTGATCGAACTGCCCCCGCCTGCAGGCGACGACGAACCGCGCTTTGCCGAAGCCGAGGTGGTGGGCTTTTCGGACGAAAAGCTCTTCCTCATGCCGCTGGCCGGGATCGCCGGCCTCCAGCCCGGCGCGCGCGTGTTTGCGCTCGGCGAAGGGATGCGCGGCAGCGCGCGGCGGTTTCCGCTCGGCGAATCGTTACTGGGACGGGTCGTGGATGGCAATGGCGAGCCGCTCGATGGTCTGGACGCGCTGGACGACGCCCCGCATGGATATCTCGCGGTGGCGCCGCTGAACCCCCTTGCCCGGGCGCCCATCGAACAGCAGATCGATGTCGGTATCCGCGCCATCAATGCCCTGCTCAGCGTCGGTATCGGTCAGCGCATGGGACTCTTTGCCGGCTCGGGCGTGGGCAAATCGGTCCTGCTCGGCATGATGGCCCGCTATACCCGCGCGGATGTGATCGTGGTGGCGCTGATCGGTGAGCGCGGGCGCGAGGTGCAGGACTTTATCGACAATATCCTGGGCAAGGAGGGGCTGCGGCGCGCGGTCGTGGTCGCGGCTCCGGCCGACACCTCGCCCTTGCAGCGCCTGCAAGGGGCCTCCTACGCCACGCGGCTCGCCGAGTGGTTTCGCGACCAGGGCCGCGCCGTGCTGTTGATCATGGACTCGCTGACCCGGTTTGCCATGGCGCAACGCGAGATCGCGCTCGCGGTGGGCGAACCGCCCGCCACCAAGGGCTATCCGCCCTCGGTCTTTGCTAAGATGCCGAATCTGGTCGAGCGCGCTGGCAATGCCGCTCGCGGTGGCGGATCGATCACCGCCTTCTACACCGTACTGACCGAAGGCGACGATCAGCAGGATCCGATCGCCGACGCCGCGCGCGCTATCCTGGACGGGCATATCGTGCTCTCGCGCGCGCTCGCCGATGCGGGGCATTATCCGGCCATCGACATCGAAGGCTCGATCAGCCGCGCGATGACGGCGATCGTCGATGAGCGCCAGCAGCGCCAGGCGCAGCGCTTCAAGCAATTGTTCTCGCGCTATCAGCGCAACCGTGATCTCATCAGCGTCGGCGCCTACAGCCCAGGGCACGATGCGGGTCTCGACGAGGCGGTACAGCGGTATCCGCAACTCGAGGACTTTTTACAACAGGGAATCGAACAATCAGCCAGCATCGCGGAGGCACGGAAAGCACTGGCGGCTGTCGTAGGACAGTAGCGGAGGATATCAATGACGGCGTCTAAACCACTGGATACTCTGACCGACCTCGCCCGCGAAGCGCGCGACCAAGCGGGACAGATTCTTGCCAACGAACGTAACAATGAACGCGCGGTGGCGCAGCAGCTCGAATCGCTGGGCAATTATCGCCAGGAATATGCGCAGCGCTTACAGCGGGCCATGTGCCAGGGCATCGATCCTGCTACCATGGGTAACTATCAGCAGTTTCTGGGCGCCTTGGATGACGCCTTGGAACGCGCGCGCCAGGCACTCATCGCCCAGCAACAGCGGGTCACGAAGACGCAGCAGCAGTGGCAGAGCAAGCAGTGTAAGCTCTCCTCTTACGAGACGCTGACGGCTCGCCGCGTCTTGCAGGAGCAACTCGCCGAGACCCGCCGAGAGCAACGGCTCAGCGATGAGTTTGTCACGAATCGCGAAGTTCGGCGCCGGCTGCAACATCAGGATGCCTGAATCGCGCATCCCGCACGAGGACGATTTCTGATGGATATTCAGCTTCTACTAGCCTCTATCGGCACCCAGGCATCGGCTAGCCGGCCTGCTAACGCGCGGGCGCTATCTCAGCTTCAGCCTGCCCAGCCTCAGTCCGCCCAGCTCCACACTGCCCGGACCCAATCCGACCAGTCCCACCCTAACCAGGTCCAGGTCCAGATCCAGTCCAGCACCTTCGCGCAGTACCTGGCACAGGCTGGACAAAAGCCCGACACGGCGGCGCCGATACGCCGTGAGCCGCATGTGGATGGAGGCCAAGCCCTGCATCAGGCTCAGGCGCTCGCGACTGGAGGCCATCTGCGTGGCATAGCGAATGAGCAAGTATCGTTATTTGCCGAATTCGGCGGATTCCGCGAATTCGCTGGGTTGACTCAGAATCTTCCGCCCAACGGCGATGCTGATGCTCATACTCACGCCCTACCAAGCGACTGGCGCCAGTCGCTCGCCGCCAAGGAGCTGATCGACCTATTTGCCGAGCAGGCCTCATTGACTGAATTTGCTGAAAAGACAGAGTTACGCTCGACCAACCTTAGCGAGCAACTGCCCGCCGAGCAGCTCCAGGCCCTGTTCAGTCAGATCAGTGAGCAACTGCCCGCCGAGCAGCTCCAGGCCCTGTTCAGTCAGGTGAGCGAGCAACTCCCGGCCGAGCAGCTCCAGGCTCTGTTTAGTCAGATGAGCGAGCAACTCCCGGCCGAGCAGCTTCAGGCTCTGTTCAGTCAGATGAGCGAGCAACTCCCGGCCGAGCAGCTCCAAACCCTGTTTAGTCAGATGAGCGAGCAACTCCCGGCCGAGCAGCTTCAGGCTCTGTTTAGTCAGCTCAGCGAGCAACTCCCGGCCGAGCAGCTTCAGGCTCTGTTTAGTCAGATGAGCGAGCAACTCCCGGCCGAGCAGCTTCAGGCTCTGTTTAGTCA